>JAPONU010000285.1 GCA_026713745.1 bacterium | reverse complement strand
CTCAGGAAGTTGGGGATCAGCCGCCCGAACAGCCCCGCCAGGAGGGCGCCCTCGAAGTGCCCGGCGCCGAACATCAGCGCCGCGGTCAGGATCGTCATGGATTCGAGAGGCTCGAAGCTGGCCCCGCTGACGACGCCGTTGAGGGCGACCAGCAGGCCGCCGGCCAGCCCGGCGATGGCGGCGCTGGCGGCGAAGGCCGAGAGCTTGGTCCGGACCACGCTGCGGCCCAGCGCGGCCACGGCCCGCTCGCTGCGCCGCACCGAGAACCACCAGCGGCCCAGGCGTGCCCGGCGCAGCGCCACCACGACGACCGCCACGAACCCCAGCGCGACGGCGACCAGACCGAAGAAGCCGGCGTCGCTGTCCGCGAAACCCGGAGGATGCACGCGGTTGCCCTCCAGCAGGCCGGGGAAGCCGTCGGCGAAGATCACCCGCGACACCGCGGCGCTGAACACCAGCGTGAACACCGCCAGGTTCAGGCCCCGCAGGCGCAGGGCCGGAATGCCCACCAGGATGCCGGCGGCCAGGGCCACCAGCGCGGCGAGCGGCAACTGCGCCAGGAACGGCAGGTCGGATCGGTGGCTGACCCAACCCACGGTCCAGGCGCCGATGCCGGCGAAGCTCATCTGGCACAGCGACAGCAGACCGGCGCTGTCGTAGATGACGCCCACGCTGACCGCCACAAGAGCGGTGATCAGCGCGCTCGTCAGCAGGAACAGCCAGAACTCATCGGCGAAGCGGGCGATCAGCAGCACACCGGCGACGTAGGCCCCGGTGCCAATGATCTCAGCGCGCCGCATCCCAGACCTGCTTGCGCTGGGTCCACAGCAGGACCACCAGGGCGATGAGGAACGGCACGGCGCCCCGGTACTCCGCCCAGGACGTGCGGTAAGAGGACAGCGACTCGATGACGGCCACCACGATGCCGCCGGCGAACGCCAGGGGAAGGCTGCGGAAAGCGCCGATCAGCGCCGCTGCCATGGCCGGGAAGATGAGGAAACCCAGGCTCGAGAAGCCACCCGGCAGGTTCGACGCCACCACGATCATCCCGAAGGCGGAGACGACGCCGGTGAAGCCCCACACCAGGGCCGTGCGGGCGTAGATCGGCACGCCCAGCAACTCGGCGGTGACCGGCCGCTCGGACATGGCCCGCACCTGCGAACCCAGGCGCGTGCCTCGCAGGACCCAGGTCATACCGATCACGGTGAGGATCGCCGCGCCGACCACGATCAGGCTGCTGAGGGTGACGACCACGTTGCCCGCCGACCAGGACACGCCCGGGAACAGGACCGGCACGCTCCGCGGGGCGTCGCCGAAGATGCGGAACCCCACGGCGAAGAAGCCGACGGTGGCGGCGATCATCGCCGCGGTACGGGCCGCGCCGTCGGCGGTGGCGAAGAACCGGGCGAAGATCAGGCCGGTGAGCGTCGCCAGGGTGCCGGCCAGGGCGATGCCCGCCCCCATGGCCGCCCCGATGGGCCAGCCGTGATCGAAGGCGACCGCGGTCGTGTAGGCGCCGAACGCCCCGACCACCGCACAACTGAAGTTGACGACCCCCGCCATCCGGTGCAGCACCACGATGCTGACGCCCAGCATGGCGTACGCACCGGCGGCTGCGGTGGCGGCGACGGTCAGGGTGAGCAAGCCCTGGCGGTCCTACCCGCCATTGCGTCGCCGCCGGGGGCGGTCAGTTCGGCAGTACGACCCATTCGTCGAGAGCGGTCACCCAGGCGCCGTCCTGGAGCACCACGAACTTGCTGGCCTGGTTCGGTGCGTGAATCGGCGCATCACCGAACGAGTAGGGGGTTCCGAGCAGCGGCGTGTCGTAGCGGTCCAGGGCGAGCAGCGCCGCGCCCACCGACTCACGGCTGATCTCGCCGTCGATGCCCTGAAGCACTTCAGCGAAGATCGTGGCCGCCAGGTAGCCGCCCTGGGCGAAGGATGTGAGCGCCACGTCGCTGTCGATCATGAGCTGGCGCCAGTCGTCCAGCACGGGCGACGTGGAGCCGTACGGCTCGAACTCGGAGTTGGCCTGGAGGCCGTTGCCGGCGCTGCCGAGCTGGCCGGCGATGGCGTCCGTGTAATACGAGGTGAGGCCGATCCAGGTGATGTCGCCCAGCCCCTGCGCCTCGATGGCCCGCCCCACGGCCAGAGCGTGCGGCTCCACACCGTCGATGACGACCGCCTGGCAGCCGGCGTCCCGGGCCTGCAGCATCAGCGGCGTCGGGTCGTCCTGCAGGGTGGCGGCGGCAATCCGGAAGGCCAGCGACTTGCCGGTCAATTCCTCCCAGCGGGCCACGGCGGCGTCGAAGGCCGGGGCCAGGTCGGGCACCACGAACAGGTTCACGTTGCAGACATTCTCGAAGCCGAGGGTCTCGGAGGCGTAGAACAGCGACACCGTGATGCCGGCGTAGGGGCCGGTGTTGACCGGCGAGATGTTCGGCGACAGGAAGCACAGCGGGTCCACGCCGGTGCCCTGAATCGAATAGACACCGGCCTCGGCGTAGAGACCGGTATTGACCACGCACTCCAGCGTGCTGGCCGAGCCCACCATGGCCACCACGTCATCCTGCTCCACGAGCTTGCGGGCTGCGGTGGCGGCGCCCTCGGGCGTCCCGCCGTCATCCTCGATGATCAGTTCGATCGGGCGCCCGCCGATACCGCCTGCGGCGTTGACGCGGTCGAAGACAGCCTTGGCCGCCTCAGAGGCCTCAGGGAACAGCGCGCCGCCGGTCAGGGAGCTGATGTTTCCGACCCGGATCGGCTCGCCGGTCGCCTCGGCGGGTGCCGCCGGTTCGGCCGGAGGTGGGGGTGGAGGTTCGGGCGCGGCCCCCGGTTCGGTCGGCGGCGGTGGAGCAGCTTCGGGCTCGGCGGCGGGCTCGGCCCCCGCAGGGGGCGGCGCGGGCTCCGGTGCCGCCTCGGCCTCGGTGGCGGGCGTCGGGACGGGAGCCGGGGCCGGCGGCTCGGCGGCCCCCTCGTCGTCCGAGGCGCAGGCGGCCACCAGCAGAACGATGGCGGCGAGTACCGTCGGGAAGAGCAGGCGGCGCCTGCGTGTGTGTTGCCTCATGGTGTCCTCGCTTTCGGGTATGCGTGACGGCATCTCAGGCCGTTGCGGGCTGTGGAAGTTCCTCGAGTGCCTCGTCGTCGTCACGCGGCGCGGCGAACTCGGCGCCGACGATCTCCACGGTCGGCTGCGGTCGGGGATCGAAGACCAACCGGGTCACGTCGGGGCGCGAGTAGTGGCCGCTTGGGTCCTGGGCGACCTTCGACAGGGGGATCAGCGACAGGTCGATCTCGGCGTAGACGATTCCCTCGCTGTGCTCGTCCAGGAGGTTCGAGACGATCCGCCCGTCGGGGGCGTAGATGCGGCTGCTGCCGCCGCCACCGGCCCCGCCCAGCAGGGCACGCTGCTCGTCATCCTGGCAGAACAGGTCCAGCCCGGCCTCGCCGGTCACGGTGGTCGCGGCGATCGTGAAGCACGAGCCCTCCACCGCGTACACCTGCGTGGCGTTCATGTTCACGTCGATGTCGAGGGCATTGGCCAGCCCGCGGTAGAGGCAGAACGAGGGCCAGCTCGCCACGTGCACCTGCTCGCCCTGGCTGTACATCGCGAACTTGGTGAGCGGCTGCAGGTGCTCCCAGCAGTTCAACGCCCCGAGCCGGCCGATGCCGTCCACGTCCTGCACGTGCAGGTGGCTGCCGTCGCCCTGGCCGAACAGGGCGCGCTCCACGTGGGTGGGCTTCAGCTTGCGGCGCGCGAACAGCACCTCGCCGTCGGCGCCGAAGGCGAACTACGCCATGTACAGCGACCCCCGGTCCCTCTCGCTGGCGCCGAACACCACAGCGATGTCGTTGTCGGCGGCCGCCCGGGCGAGCCGCTGGAACGCCTCGTCACCGACGGTGACGGAGTTCTCGTGGAAGCGCTGAACGAACTGCATGCCCCAGGCCTGCGACCCCAGCCACAGGAAGTGCGGGTAACCGGGAATCCACGTCTCGGGGAATGCCACGAGCCGGGCATCGTTGGCCGCCGCCTCGGCGATCAGACCGGCAGCCTTCTCGACTCCGGCGTCCACTTCGAGCCAGCACGGCTCCGCCTGCACTGCGGCGGCGACGAACGGGGCGGCTGCAGTCATGGCGACTCCTTCACCGATGCGGGTTGACCGACCGAGGAGGGCCACCCGGCGAGGTTTCCCCGGGTCGCATGCGGCGCGTGGCGGGCGGTGCGCTGCAGCGAAGCGTGGCGGGCGGTGCGCTGCAGCGAAGCGTGGCGGTTCTCTCCACCATGTTCAGCACGCTACGAAGGGGCCCGCGAGGGCTTCAATCCTTACAGCGTCTAATCTCTTGTCTCAGAGTGCACTCTCTTCTGCGCTGGGAGAACGTTCCTCCCGGCACAGGTCGGGAGGCCCAGGTGGTCACAACAGCGAACACCGAGACGGTCGCCGGCCGGGATCGCTTCGATTTCTGGCACGAGGTCATCTGCTCGGCGTTCGTGCGGCTCGAGGCCGAGGCGCTGCCTTCCGAGCAACCCTTCCAGGCCCAGATCTCCAGCAGCGATCTGGGCGTGCTGGCGCTCAGCCGGGTGCACGCGCAGCCTCACACGGTCCACCGCTCCCCGTCGCTGATCAGCACCGAACCCCGCGATGAGGTGCTCGTCTCGCTGCAACTCAGCGGTGTCGGGGTCGTGATCCAGGATGACCGTCAGGCTGTCCTGGAGGCGGGCGACTTCGCGCTCTATGACACCACCCGGCCGTACAACCTCGTCATGCCCGAAGAGTTCGACATGCTCGTGCTGCAGTTCGACCGGCAGTTCCTGCTGGAACGCTGCCCGTTTCCCGAACCGCTGACCGCGGTGCGCATGCGCAGCGACGGCAACGTGACCGCCCCGGTCTCGTCGTTCCTGCGCTCGCTGGAGCCCTTCGCCTCCGGTGAGGAGAACGCCGTGTCGCGCCAACTCGCCACGAGCGCCCTCGATCTACTCGGCGTGGCGCTGGCGGACCATTTCGGCGATGCGATGGCGCCGGGGTCCAGCGGCACCAAGCATTTCCTGCGGGCCTGCACCTACATCAACGCCTATGCCGACGACCCCGACCTGGATCCGGCCCGCATCGCCTCCTCCATCGGCGTCTCGCTGCGCTACCTCCACCAACTATTCCGGGACCACAACACGACGGTCACCACCTACCTCATGCGCCGCCGCCTGGCCCGCTGCCGCGACGACCTCGTCTCGGGCCAGCACCGCGCCAAGACCATCACCGACATCGCCTTCAGCCACGGCTTCAAGTCCCCGGCACACTTCTCGCGCTGCTTCGCCGAGGCCTACGGCACCACCCCCAGCGACGCCCGCCGGACGGCGTTCTCGGCTTCCCCGTAGCGGCCTGGCGCGCCGGCCGGTCAGGGGTGGGTGCCCGCGGCGACGAGGTCGGCGCTGCTGCGTGTCAGGGAGGTGTGCAGGGCGAGCAGCGTCTCGGTGCGGCGCACTTCGTCGATGGCGGCGATCTGCTGCAGGATCTCGTGGAGGTCGTCGTTGGTCGGTGCCACGACCCGCACGAGAAGGTCGCCGCGCCCGGTGAGCGACATGGCGATCACTCCTGCCAACACGTCGCCTTCGAGACCGGGCAAGGGTTCTATGCGCAGATCGCCGAGGCGGTGACCGGGCAAGGGTTCTATGCGCAGATCGCCGAGGCGGTGACCGGCGGTGACGTCGAGCCGTTCTTCGATTTCTCCTCGATCCCGCAGGACTGGAGCGCGCCCGAGCCCGCACCCCGGGCCGCGGCAACCTGAGACGCAGGCGCGGCCCGGAACGCGCCCGAGCGGCGCCGGATCGGAATCGGCTGCTCAGACGCCGGCCGGCGCCGGGTCTGCGATGAGCACCTTGGCGCGTAGCGCGGTCTCCGAGGGCAACTCGCCGAACAACTCGTGGTAGTCGCTCGAGAACCGACCGAGGTGGTGCAGGCCGCTGCTGGTGGCGCTCCGGCTCACGGAATGTCGCCCGCTCTCGAGCAGCCGGCGGGCGTTGTTGAGCCTCAGCAGCTTGTGGAAGCGGGCAGGGCTCACCGAGACGCAGGTGTCGAAGGCCTGCTCAAGGGTACGGCGGGACGACCCCACCCGCGAGGCGACCTCGGGAACCGGCAGCGACACCGTCAGAGCATCGACCATGACGTCGCGTGCTGCCCGGTAGAGCTGGATCGAGCCGTGTGACGACCCGTCAGCCGCGCTTGGCGCCGTGAGCACCTCGAGCATCAGCGCGTGCACGACCGAGCGCGGCACCGAGACGCTCTGGGAGGCCGCATCCCAGGATCGCAGTGCGTTGGCTGCCACGGCTCGGAACTTCCTGCTGAGTTCTGGATCGGCGATGCGGCGCACCCGGCCCGCCTGCTGGTCGGAGAGGCGGCGCAGTGGTAGGGCGGTCGTCGCCCCCAGGGGGACGCTGAAGACCGCCGGCTCGACCCCCGCGTCGATAACGGCCTCGTAGGCACCACCGGATCCCACCAGCACGATGTCGTCCATGCTGAACGTGGACCCGTTGTTCAGTGAGTGACCCGGGGCGCTGAGCAGGACGACCGCGCTGATCATGCCGTCCGGGCCTGCGCCCTGCTGGCCGAGTCGCCGGTTGGTGTGTTCGACGAAGAAGCCGACCTCCTCGTCGTCGCACGCCAGGAACGCGCCGCGGTACGAGCCGCGATCCAGCTGTTGGTAGGACTGATCGAAGCCGGTCAGTTGCTCTGCCTGGTCGTCGATGCTCCTGTACCGCTGAAAGACCGCGGCGGCCCGCATACCCGGACGCTACGACCCGCGCCGCGGCCTTGTCCAGGCTCCGCTGCGCAAAACGGACAAGAAACCTCCGTTTCCGGACAATCCCCGGCGCTGGGCGGATAGCCCTGCCGGGTCCCGAGGGTTCTGATCTCGTTTGAGCCGCGGCGCGTCCTGCGGGTTCGACTCGTAGCGCGTGCCGTCGGTTCCGGAACGTCCGGCGAAGACGAGGAGACGATCGATGGCGACGGTGACCACCAACGACGGCGTGGCGTTGCATTACGACGTGGCGGGGACCGGGGCGCCGCTCATCCTGGTGCACGGCTGGAACCAGACGGCGGCGCTGTTCGAGCGGCAGGTCGAAGGCCTCAGCGACCGCTTCCGGGTCATCACCTTCGACCTGCGTGGCCACGGAGAGTCGCAGCGACCCGATCACGGCTACCGCGTCTCCCGCTACGCCATGGATCTCCGGACGGTGATCAGCGAGGTGGCCGGGCCGCGCGCGCACGTGCTCGGCCATTCGATGGGGTGCTGCGTGCTGTGGTCGTACTTCGACCTGTTCGCGGGCGACGGGCTGGACAGGGTCGTGTTCGTGGACATGATGACCCATCCCATCGCCAACCCTGCCTTCAGCGAGCAGGACATCACCGACTACGGGTCGATCCTCAGCGCCGAGGCATTCTTCGGGATCTACAACGGCCTGACCGGTGGCGCCGCGGGCCAGGTGGTCCCGGGGCTGCTCGAGGGGATGGTCACGCCGAACATCTCCACCGAGGACATGGCCTGGCTGCTGGCCGAGAATGCCCGCATGCCGGGGCCGCTCTCGGCCCGCGAGTTCTTCTCGGACATCCTGGCGGACTGGCGCGACGTGCCGCCGCGCATCAACCGGCCCGCTCTCTACATCGCCGGCGAGGGCTCGTTCGTCCCGGACTCGGCGACGCGCTGGGCCGCCGAGCAGACCCCCGGCGCCACCTTTGAGTCCATCGCGGCCGACGAGGGGGGCAACCACTTCATGTTCATCGAGAACCCGGATCGGTTCAACCGGCTCGTCGCCGACTTTCTCTCCGCCTGACTACCCATGACACCCACAAGGGGGAAGACATGAGAACACCGAAGACCATCATCCAGGCGCTCGTCGTCGTGCTGACGGTGGCGCTGCTGGCCGCGGCGTGCGCAGGCGACGACGGCGAGACGACCGGCACCCCCGCGGCGCCCCCGCCCCCGGCCGAACCGGCCCCGGCCCCGCCTCCTGAACCCGCGCCGCCCCCGGCCGAACCGGCCCCGGCCCCGCCTCCTGAACCCGCGCCGGCTCCGCCCGAGGAGCCGTCCGAGGCCCCGGCGGCGTCGATGGATCTGGATGTCGACGCGATCCTCGCCGCCGACCTGGCGGACTGCGCCGCGGCACCGCAGGGCGAACCCCTGCGGATCGGCTACGCCGCCGACTTCTCCGAACTCGGTGGATTCGTGGACATCCCGGCGGCGGCGGCGGCGGAGTACTTCGTCGAGCTCGTCAACTGCTGGGGCGGCGTGGACGGCCATCCGGTCGAGATGGTGATCCGCGATATCGAGGGCGACCCCGAGACGGCTGGCCGTGTGGCACAGGAACTGCTTGACGAGGACGTCACGGCAATCCTGGGCCCGGCCTTCTTCGACGTCAACCAGGCGATCCTGCAGATCACCGCTGGAGTGGTCCCGACGATTTCGGTCTCGTCCACCGAGCCGCTGCTGGCGGACCCGTCGATCCTGTCACTGCTGGCTTCGTTCACCGACACCGCGCAGGCGGAGGCGGCAGCCGAGTTCGCGATCAGCCGGGGCTGGACCACGGCCGCCACGTTCAGCGTTCCGGGGCCGTACTTCGGTTACGTCGTCGAGGTCTTCACCGAGAAGTTCGAAGAACTCGGCGGCGACGTCCTGGGTGACTACCCGTTCGTGCCTGTGCAGACCACCGACTTCTCGGCGCAGGTCAATGAGATCGCCGCGCTCGACCCGCAGCCCGATGTCGTCTACTCGGCGCTGCTCGCCTTCCAGGCGGCGATCCTGGGAGCGCAACTCGGCGAGGCCGGCGTAGACGCCGAGATGCTCATCGCGGACGCCTTCACCGCGACCGGCGGCTATTTCGTCGACGGCGTCGAGGGGTTCTTCCACACGTCGCACACCTTCCCTGAGCCCGACGGCCGGATGCTCCGCTTCCTCGCCGGCTATCAGGCCGTCAAGGGCGTCGCCCCCGAGAGCGAGTCGTACTCGGCACTCGCCGCCGACGCCATCCTGGTCATCGCCGACGCCGTAATCCGCACCGGTTCGCTCGACCCGGTCACCGTCGGTGAGGCCATCATCGCCGGGACGGGGGTCGAAGGCCTGACCGGCACGCTGATCTACGACGGGGGAGCGACGCCGAACACGCCCGTCTACGTGCACGAGGTCGTGAACGGCGAGGCGACCCTCGCCGCCGTGTACGGCTGAGTGCACCGACAAACCCCGGGCCGCCCGGACACCTTGCTGACCCTCGAGCAGGTCGAGGTCGCCTACGGAGGTGTCCGGGCGGTCCACGGGGCCTCGATCACCGTCGGCGCCGGTGAATTCGTCGCTCTCATCGGGCCCAACGGCGCCGGCAAGAGCAGCCTGCTCAACGCCATCGTCGGGCTGCACCCGCCCGGTGGCGGCACGATCCGCTGGCGCGGCAGCGACGTCACCGGCTGGTCGCCGCAGCGGCTGCTGCGTGCGGGCATCGCCCTGGTCCCCGAGCACCGCCGGATCCTGACTTCGCTGACGACCGAGGAGAACCTCCTCGTCGCCGGCATCACCACCGGTGCGCGAAGCCGCCGCCGGCTGGCGGCAGAGTTGATGGAGCGCTTCGAGGCGCTCGGGCGCCGGCGGTCGGCCCCCGCCGGCCTGCTCTCGGGCGGTGAGGCGCAGCAGCTCGCCATCGCCCGTGCGCTCATGAGCCGCCCGGCGTTGCTGCTGATGGACGAGCCGGCCCTCGGTCTGGCGCCGAGCCTGCGTAGCCACGTGTTCGACCTGCTCGGCGAGCTCGCCGGGGCGGGCACCACCCTGTTCGTCGTCGAGCAGGATGCGCGTCGCCTCCTGGAGATGGCGGACACCGCCTACATCATCCGCAGCGGCGACATCGTCGCCAGCGGCCCGGCCGCGTCCCTGGCGGCACGCCAGGACCTGTTCGAGGCGTTCCTGGGCAACGGCACGTCATGGTCGAGTTCGCCCAGCAGCTGATCGACGGTTTCGGTCTCGGCAGCGAGTACGCGCTGCTGGCGCTGGGGATCGGCCTGACCTTCGGGGTCATGCGAATGGTCAATTTCGCCCACGGCGAGCTCATCACCGTCAGCGCCTACGTGGCGTACGGGCTGACGCTCGTCGGCATGGACTGGTGGGTTCTCGTCCCGGTCATCATGGCGACCTCGATCGCCACGTCGGTGGCGCTCGAGATGGTTGCATTCCGCTGGGTCCGCGGCGCCAGTGACTTCGCCATGCTGCTCATGTCCTTCGGTGTGCACTTCGTGGTGCAGGCAGGCTTCGTCATGTACGTGTCGGCCAGCTCGCGGGGATTCGAGAGACCGGACTGGATCAACAGGACCACCTCAGTGGGCGGTGTGCGCGTGGAGGTGGTCGACATCGCCGTGATCGTGGTAGCGGTGGTGACGCTGCTGGTCACGCTGGCGATCCTGCGCAAGACGATCTACGGGCTGGCGATCCGGGCCGCCGCGGAGAACTTCGACACGGCCCGACTGCTCGGCGTTCGAAGCAACCTCGTGATCCGGTCGGCGTTCGCCCTGGCCGGACTGCTCGCCGGGGTGGCGGCGGTTCTGTTCCTGATGAGGACCGGGAGGGCGGCGCCGGACGCGGGCCTCCTCCCGATGCTGAAGGGTGTCCTGGCGGCCCTGATCGGGGGCCTCGGGCGGCTCCAGGGCGCCGTGCTGGGCGGCATCCTGCTTGGGATCGTGGAGGTACAACTCGTCTCGCGGCTTCCCGACGAACTCGACGGGATGGTCAACGGGATCACCTTCGTCCTGATCGCGTTGCTGTTCGTCTTCCGGCCTGCGGGGATCCTGCGCACCCGCGCCAGGGAGCGGGTGTGAGGGACACGGGCCGCAGGGACTCGGACCGGCTGATCGGCCGGTTCGTTCCCGAGATCGGCGCTGCCGGCCTACTGTTCGCCGCGGTCACCGGGCTGGGGCTGGCGTATGTCTCGGGGGGCGACGCGGCCGGGGAGCGGCTGTTCACGGCGCTGCTCATCAACGCCACCGTCGTCGTCGGGATGCAGATCTTCATTGGCAATACCGGGATCCTGTCGTTCGGCCACGTCGGCTTCGGCGCGGTCGCCGGGTACGCCTTCGTGCTGTTCGCCATCGACGGCGGGCGCAAGTCCCTCCTGGTGCCCGACGCACCGTTCGGACTCGTCGACGTGACCGTGCATCCGGCCGTGGCGATCGGGGTGGCCGTGGCGGTGAGTGGCGTCGTGGCCACCGTCGTCGGGCTCGGCCTGGTACGGGCGGGCGCAGCCTCGGGAGCGATCGCCCCCACCGTCATCACGCTGTCGCTACTGTTCGCCACCTTCGAGATCGCCATCAACTGGACCGACCTCACCGGTGGCAACAGGGCGGGTCTGAGCTTCCAACCTGGCACAGCCATGACGGGACGGGGCTACGCCTACGGAGCGTTCGCCCTGGCGCTCGCCGTGGCTGGCCTCTACCGCCGTTCGCGGACGGCGCGTCTGGCCAGAGCAGCCCGGGAGGACGATGTGGCGGCACGCTCCCTGGGTATCCACCCGGCCCCGCACCAGATGGTCGCCCTGCTGCTGTCGGTCGCCGTGGTCGCCGTCGGGTCGTCGCTGCGGGTCTGGCTCACCGGCACGATCTCGCCCGAGCGGTTCTTCATCGACTACACCCTGTTGACCATCACGATGCTGGTCGTCGGCGGCCGCGGCAGCATCACCGGAGCCATCCTCGGCACAGTGCTGATCACCGTGCTGACCGAGGTGGCCCGGGTGTTGTCGGGTCCGAACGTTGATCCCGGTCCATTCGACTTGATCCTGCGTCCGGGCCTGGTGGACCTGGTGCTCGGCGCGTCGATGCTCGGCTTCATGATCCTGCGCCCGCGGGGTCTGCTGGACGACTGGGAACTCGCCGACTGGCTCGGCCGCCGGCTCGTTCGGCGGCGTCGCGGCGCGCGCGGCGCGATACCGGGGGAAGCAGCTCAGCGACTTGAATTCCCAGAACGTCCGCAGGCGACCACGGCTCCGGTCCGCCTGGCCGCGGCGGGCGTCACGGTGGACTTCGGCGGCCTGCGTGTCCTCGAGGTCGCGCATCTCCTGGCGGAGAGCGGACGAGTGGTAGGGGTCATCGGACCGAATGGCGCCGGCAAGACGACGATGCTCAACACCGTGACCGGCGTCGTCACCGCAGCCGGGGGTCGGTTCAGTCTCGACGGTGAGGACATCGCCGGCTTGGCGCCCCACCGGCTGGCCAGGCTCGGCCTTGCCCGGACGTTCCAGAATCTGCGGCTCTTCGCAGCGCTGAGCGTGCGGGAGAACGTCGAAGTGGCCGCACTCGCCGGCGCCCGCTCGGCTCGGCGAGCCGAAGCGAGGGCAACCGGTCTGCTGCGGTTGTGCGGCCTCGCCGACATCGCCGACGTACGGGCGCGCGCCCTCGACTACGGCGCCGCCAAGCGTCTCGAACTGGCCCGGGCCGCGGCGCAAGCGCCTCGCTTCCTGCTCCTCGACGAGCCGACCTCCGGATTCTCCGAGATGGAGTCGGTCATCATCGTGGATCAGATCCGCCGCATCGCTGACGTACTGGGGTGCGGGATAGTGGTGATCGACCACGATCTGGCGTTCATCACCAACCTCTGCGATCAGGTCTACTGCCTCGATCAGGGCTCGGTGATCGCGGTGGGGTCACCGGCGGAGATCCGCACCCACCCGGCGGTCCATGCCGCCTACCTGGGAGGCTGACCAGGGCGCTCGACGCGGCGGCGGGCGCCTTCGGGGGACTCGGCGGCCCCCGGCGGCGACGGCATGGGTGCCTGGGCCGGCGCCACGGCGGCCCGCCGAGCCTGTGCGAAGACGCCGACGACGGGATCGATGACGCCGCTCACGCACCGGTCGCCTCCGCTTCGCACCTCCCGGGCCACCGTCGTCGGGTGCCGACCCACCCGACGGCCGATCGCGGCCCAACTCGCCTTTCGCCGTGGTCCGTGTCAGCCAGGCCGCCATCACGGGCGACGAGGCGAACTCCATCTTCCAGACGCGCCACGTGCCGATCTCCATCGACCACGTCGAGCAGGCGCAGTCGTGGTTCGAGCGGGTGTTCTCCGCCTACGGCGGTTGATCATCGGTCGATAGATCGCCGGTCGATCTATTGCCCGCCGATCTGTGGTACTCAGACTGGTATGAGCGAAGAGAACACAGGCCTCGGCGTTGACGGGCGGGAGACCGATGACGGGTTCCTCCGGAGCTACCTGCCGTTCCTGCTGCACCGCTCGTACCAGTTGCTGTCCTGCAGCATTGAACTGGCGACCATTACGGTACGGAATTGAGGATTGCGCGATGACCAACTATCCCGATACCGGGCTCTTCATCGGCGGTTCGTGGCGTACGACGGCGGATGACCTGCCGGTGGTCAACCCGGCGAACGAGCAGGTCATCGGCAGGGTTGCCTGCGCCGCCCCGCAGGACCTTGACGATGCCCTGGAGGCGGCCTCGAAGGGGTTCGGTGTCTGGAGCCGGACCGCCCCCAGGGACCGGGCCGACGTCCTGCGCAAAGCGGCGGCCCTGATGCGCGAGCGCCAAGACGAGATCGCCCGCGACATCACCCTCGAGCACGGCAAGCCCTACCGGCAGGCCCGCATGGAGGTCATCCGGGGCTGCGAGTTCCTCGAGTGGGACGCCGGTGAGGTGGTCCGTGCCTACGGCCGCGTGATCCCGAGCGGGCCGGGCATCAACTATGTGGTCCACCAGCAGCCCATCGGGCCAGTGGCCGCCTTCTCGCCCTGGAACTTCCCGATGAGCCAGCCGGCCCGCAAGGTGGCGGGTGCCCTGGCGGCGGGCTGCTCCATCATTCTCAAGCCATCGGAGGAGACGCCGGCGGGCGCCATGCACATCGCCCGGGCCTTCGCAGATGCGGGCCTGCCGCCGGGTGTGCTGAACGCGGTCTTCGGCGTACCGTCGGAGATCTCCGAGTACCTGATCCCCCACGAGGCGATCCGGCTGGTTGCCTTCACCGGATCCACGGCGGTGGGCCGGCGGCTCACGGGGCTGGCCGCCGACAACATGACCCCGGTGCTGATGGAACTCGGAGGTCACGCACCGGTGATCGTCTGCGAGGACACCGACGTGCGCGCCGCCGCGGCCAGTTCAGCGGTGCGCAAGATGCGCAATGCCGGGCAGGTCTGCACGTCGCCGACGCGGTTCTTCGTCCACGACAGCATCTTCGACGAATTCCTGGACGTCTTCACCGAGCGCGCCGCCGCGGTGGTGGTCGGCGACGGCATGGAGCCCGGCACCGAGATGGGTCCGCTGGCCAACGACCGCCGTCTGGCGGCGCTGGCCGGCTTCGTGGCCGACGCGCGCGCCAAGGGGGCGACCGTCACCACAGGCGGGGACAGGGTCGGAACCTCCGGCTACTTCTTCCAGCCGACGGTGCTGGCGGAGGTGCCCGGCGACGCCCGGGTGATGCAGGAGGAACCGTTCGGGCCCCTCGCCGCCGTCAACAGGGTGGGTTCGCTGGATGAGGCCATCGAGTGCGCCAACTCGGTGCCCTACGGGCTGGCGGCCTACGGGTTCACCAACCGTGCGGACTATGTGGAGCAGATGGTCGAACGGGTTGAGGCCGGGAACCTGTCGATCAACACGCTCGAGGCCTCGGTTCCCGAGACGCCGTTCGGCGGCGTGAAGTCCAGCGGCTACGGCCGGGAGGGCGGGCTGGAGGGCCTGCACAACTACATGGTCGTCAAGAATGTCTCCCACAGCATCTCGATCGTGTAGCTGCGGGGCCCCAGCACGCCATGGAATACGCCAGAGGTGACGCCAAGGCCTACGCCCGGCACGCTCAGGAAGTCGGGGCGGACTACATCGTCGTGCACGCCCCGAGGTTGCACTTCGTCTCGGAGGTGGATGAGACCGTCTTTCGGTACTACAAGACGATCTCGGAGACTGTCGACATCGCGATTGCGCTGTGGAGCCACCCCGACAGCGGGTACCTCATGTCGCCGGGGCTCTGTGACCGGCTGGCCGACCTGGACAACGTGGTGGCCATCAAGTACAGCGTGCCCCGCCCGATGTATGCCGAACTCACCGGGTTGGCCTCCGATCGCATCGCGGTGAGCACCGCCTCGGAGGGCGAGTGGCTCGACAACATCCTCGAATTGGGATGGAAGCTGTACCTGTGCTCGTCGCCGCCCTTCCTGTTGCAGACTGCCACCGACCGGCGCATGCACGACTACACGCAGGCGGCGCTGGCCGGCGACGCCGCCGGGGCGCGCCGCATCAGCGAGAGCCTGGACCCGGTGCGCCGAGCGCTGCGCGACACCAGACCCCCGGAGAAACCCCATGCCCACCAGAAGTACTGGCAGGAGTTGGTTGGCCAGGTGGGAGGCCGGGTCCGCCCGCCGCTGCTGGAGTTGACCGAGGGGGAGAAAGCCGCCACGCGGGAGGCCTTCGAACAGTGCGGACTGCGGCTGTGAGCGCTCGAACCCAGCCCGAGACCAATAGGGGATTGAGATGACAAACCCGACCCGGCTCCGAACCTTCAACTTCCAGAGGTGGATAGACGAGCACCGGGAGTTGCTCAAACCGCCCGTGGGCAACCGCCAGATCTGGGAGGACGCCGACTTGATGGTGACCGTCGTGGGTGGACCCAACCGCCGCACCGATTTTCACGACGATCCCGTCGAGGAGTTCTTCTATCAACTGGAGGGGGACATGGTGCTGAAGGTCGTCGAGGACGGCGTGCACTGCGACCTCCCGATCCGCCAGGGCGAGATCTTCCTCCTGCCGCCCCATGTGCGCCACTCCCCGCAGCGACCCCAGGAAGGATCCATCGGACTCGTCGTCGAGCCGAAGCGCCCCCCGGGTGAGCAGGATGCCTTCGAGTGGTACTGCTTCGAGTGCGAGTCCCTCGTCCATCGCGTCGAAGTGATCCTGACCAGCATCGTGCGCGATCTGCCACCGCTGTTCGAGCGCTTCTACGAACACGAAGAACTGCGCACCTGCCCGCAGTGCGGGGCGATCCACCCGGGCAAGGAACCACCTCAGGGATGGGTGAGCCTGTAAGGCCCGGGACGGCCGGGAAACCTGTGATGTCCCGCCGGCGACGGGCCCCCTGCGGCCAACCGGGGGCCTGCGATCCCCGGCTCCCGGGGCCATGACCGGGACGGACCTCTCCTTCAGCGTCGGCGCCGAGGCGGCGACGGCCCTTGACGCCGCTGATCCGTTGGCGACATTCCGTCACGAGTTTCACCTTCCGGAGGGCCCCGACGGGTCGCCGCAGATCTATCTGGCCGGCAACTCGCTGGGAGCGGTGCCCCGGGCGGCTGCCGGCTACGTGAACGCCGAGTTGGAACGGTGGGCTCGCCTGGGCGCGGCCGGGCACTTCGCCGGCGAGGAGGCGTGGGTGCCGTATCACGAGTTGTTGACCGGTTCGCTGGGGCGACTGGTCGGCGGCCGCCCCAGCGAGGTCGTGGCCATGAACTCCCTCACCGTCAACCTGCACCTGCTGATGGTGAGCTTCTACGATCCCACCCCCGCCCGGCACAAGGTCCTCATCGAGGCCGGCGCCTTCCCCAGCGACCATTTCGCCGTCGAGAGCCAGATCCGCCAGCGGGGACACGAACCCGCGGGGTCGCTGGTCCTCGCCCGGCCGAGGGCGGGCGAGGAGGCGCTGCGGCGTGACGACCTCCTGGCCCTGATCGCCACCCACGGCGCCGAGCTGGCGCTCGTGCTGCTGCCCGGCGTGCAGTACTACACCGGCCAGGTCCTGCCGATGACCGAGATCACCGCGGCGGCCCACGGCGTCGGAGCCCGGGTCGGCTTCGACCTGGCGCACGCCGTGGGAAACGTGCCGCTGGCGTTGCACGACTGGGACGTGGACTTCGCCATCTGGTGCAGCTACAAGTACCTCAATGGCGGTCCCGGTGGTGTCGGGGGTGCCTTCGTGCACGAGCGTTACGCGGGCGATCGCTCACTCCCCAAACTCCTGGGCTGGTGGGGGCACCGCGCCGAGACCCGCTTCGAGATGGGCACAGTCTTCGATCCGGCTCCCACCGTCGAGTCCTGGCAGCTCTCGAACCCGCCCATCCTCGCCATGGCGCCCCTGCGGGCGTCGCTGGACGTCTTCGATCGGGCGGGGGGAATGGTGCCGCTGCGGGCGAAGTCGGAACAGCAGATCCAGTACCTCGACTTTCTACTTGCCGAGGTGATCGGTGACCGCATCGAAACGATCACCCCGACCATGCCGGCCGAGCGCGGCTGTCAGCACTCGCTGCGGGTCCGGGAACCCGGCCTCGACGGCCGTGCCGTTCATCAGGCACTGCAGCAGGCCGGTGTGGCCTGTGACTGGCGCTCACCCGACGTGATCCGCGTGGCGCCGGTGCCGCTCTACAACACCTTCGCTGACATCCGTCGCTTCGTCGACATCCTGGACAGCGCCCTCCACGACGCGGCCCGATGAGCTCGTTCGGCGAGCGCGGCCCGGTCGTCGTGGTCGGCGCCGGGCCGGCCGGGGCCCTGATGGCCATCTATCTAGCCCGGCGCCGACACCGTGTGACCGTCTACGAGGCTCGACCCGACATCCGCCGGGCGGAGATCCCCGCGGGCCGATCCATCAACCTGGCCCTCGCCACCCGCGGGATCGTCCCACTCGTCGACGTCGGCGTGATCGAGCGGGTCGACGCCATCACGATTCCCATGCGGGGCCGGATGATCCACGCCGGCGATGAGCCGGTGCTGCAGCCCTACGGCACACGCGCCGGTGAGGTCATCCACTCGGTGTCCCGGCGCGGTCTCAATGCCGTCCTGCTCGACGCCGCCGAAGCCACCGGCCGGGTTGAGATCTCCTTCGAGAGCCCCGTCCGGGGGGTCGATCTCGCGGCGGGCACGATCACCGTCGCCGGCCCGAACGGCGAGGCGCGCACCGTGCGGTTCGGCACCGTCTTCGGGGCCGACGGGGCCGGCTCGGACCTCCGCCGAGCGATCGTGGCCGCCAACGGGGGCAGGGCGGAGGTCGACTGGCTCGACCACGGGTACAAGGAGTTGCAGATTCCACCGGCCCGCGGCGACGGGTTCCGCCTCGATCCGCATGCGCTGCACATCTGGCCGCGCGGGGAGTTCATGCTGATCGCGCTGCCCAACCCCGAAGGCGACTTCACCGCCACCCTGTTCGCGCCCAACACCGGAGACGGAGGCTTCGCTTCGTCGGCGGACCCCGAAGCGGTGTCGGAGTTCTTCAAGCGGGAGTTTCCCGACCTCGTGGCCATGGTCCCCGACCTCGTCGAGCAGTTCTTCGCGAACCCCGCTGGCCGGCTCGCCACGATGCGCTGCACTGGCTGGTCGCTGGGCGACAGGGCCGTGCTCGTCGGCGATGCGGCGCACGCCATCGTTCCCTTCCATGGGCAAGGGATGAACCTGGCCATGGAGTCGGCGCGCGCCCTCGACCGCCATCTCCGCGATCGGCCCGACGACACCGCCGAGGCTTTCGCCGCGTTCGAGGCGGAGCGGAAACCCAACGCCGACGCCATCGCCGACATGGCGCTCGACAACTATCTGGAGATGCGAGCGGGCGTGATGGACCCCCGCTACGTGATCCGCCGTGAGTTGGCGCTGGAACTCCAGCGCCGGTATCCCGACCGTCTCAGCCCGCGCTACAACATGG
Source organism: bacterium (assembly GCA_026713745.1). Classification (GTDB taxonomy): domain Bacteria; phylum Actinomycetota; class Acidimicrobiia; order Acidimicrobiales; family CATQHL01; genus VXNF01. The sequence goes on along the minus strand of JAPONU010000285.1, from coordinate 21,035 downwards.
TGATGTTCTCGACGATGCCTTACGCCGAGGCCGCGGCGCGCGCCGCCCGCCAGGCTGAGATCCTCGACGAACTCACGGCGGGCCGGGCATCGCTCGCCGATATCGACTTGGGTCGGGCGGCCGAACTCGTCGCCGAGCTTGCGCCCCTGCCCCAACCCGACCCGCTGGCTCGGTCCGACGCCCTGTCGGTGTGATTCGACGGCCCCGATGAGCGACGATCTCACCTACGGGTCGTACCTGCGGATTCCCGAGTTGCTGTCGTTGCAGCAGTGCCGCTCCGTTGATCCGGACAGCGGCGAGCCCGAACACGACGAGACGCTGTTCATCGTCGTCCACCAGGTGTACGAACTCTGGTTCAAGCAGGTCCTGCACGAACTCGACGCCCTGTGCGGCCACCTCGACGGCGACGCGCCGTCCAGGGGCGCCCACCAACTGAAACGCGTGCTCAAGATCCTCAAGACCCTCGTCGCCCAGCTCGACGTGCTCGAGACCATGACCCCGCTGGAGTTCGCCTCGTTCCGCCCGTTCCTGGAGAACGCCAGCGGGTTCCAGTCCGTCCAGTTCCGCGAACTCGAGATCCTGCTCGGCCAGTTCGACGTGTCCCATCTCGACCTCCTCGACACCGACGCGGACGCTCGCGACCGGCTCGAGCGCAGGTTGCGGGAGCGGACCGTCTGGGACGCCTTCGTCCGGTTCCTCGCCAGGAAGGGGTTCGCCATCCCGGCCTCGGTGCTCAACCGCGACGTCAAGCTCTCGCACCAGCCTTCGCCGGAAGTGCAGGCCACCCTCCTCGGGATCTACCGGTCCCACCCGGCGCTGCTGGAGATCTGCGAACTCCTGACCGACTTCGACGAGGGATTCATGGAGTGGCGGTACCGGCACGTGATGATGGTGCAACGCACGATCGGTACCAAACGAGGCACGGGCGACTCCGACGGGGCCGCCTACCTCCGCACCACGATCATGCGCCCCGCCTTCCCCGATCTCTGGGCCATCCGCGCCTCCTTCTAGGCGTCCAAAGTGGACGGGGGCTCCACGAACATGCGATCCCCACGTGCCTCATCGCCTGGGGTTAGTCGGCGGCGTGGGCCCACCAGCGGCCCCGGTTGTGCTCGAGTTCCAGCTCGATGCCGAAGCAGTGGCTGAGGCGCTCAGCCGTTAGCACCTCGCCGATGGGGCCTGCTCCGACCACTTGGCCCTCGCGGAGCAGCAGCGCATGGTCGAAGCCCGCCGGGATCTCCTCGACGTGGTGGGTCACGAGCACAGTGGGTGGCGTGGCGGGGTCGGCGCTGAGGGCGTCCAGCGTACGCACCAATTCCTCCCGCCCGGCCAGGTCCAGGGCGGCGGTGGGCTCGTCCAGCAGCACCAAGCCGGGCTGGGTCATGAGGGTGCGGGCGATCTGCACCCGCTGCCGCTCACCCGAGGAGAGCAGGCCGAACTGCTGGCCGGCGAGGTGGCTGCAGCCCATCCGTTCCAGCAGGTCGGCGGCACGCTGCCGGTCGGCATCGTCGTAGCTGTGCCACCACGGCTCCAGGGCGCCGTGGCGGGCGGTCATGACCGCGTCCAGGGCGCTGATCGTCGGGCGGATGCGGTCGGAGAGCATGGCCGAGGCGTAGCCCACGCGATGACGCATGCGGCGCACGTCGACACGGCCCAGGCGCCGTCCCAGGACCTCCACGGTTCCCAGCGTGGGATGCAGGTAGAGGGCCGCCACTCGCAGCAACGTGGACTTGCCGGCCCCGTTCGGGCCGAGGACCACCCAGCGCTCGCCCTGCTCCACCGTCCAGTCCACGCCGACGAGCAACGGCCGCCGGTCGCGAACAACCCCGACATCGCTGAGTCGCAGCGCCGGGGAAGGCCCTGGGCTCATCGGTCCACACCCTGAGGGTCGACGCCTGCGGGAGAAGTTGCCGGGGCCGCGCCGTCGCCTACGGGGACAGGTGCCGGTGGCGCGCCGTTGCCTGCGGCGTGGGCCTCCCAGGCGGCGTACATGCCGGCGTACAGACCGCCGGCGGCCACCAGTTCGTCGTGACTGCCGATCTCTGCGATCCGTCCATTGTCCACCACGGCGATCCGGTCGGCGCGCATTGCGGTGGCCAGACGGTGTGCCACGATCACGGCGGTCCGCCCCTCCAGCACGGCGTCCAGCGCCCGCTCCACCTGAGCCTCCGAGCGCAGATCCAGGTTGGAAGTGGCCTCGTCCAGGATCAGCACGCGCGGTCGGGCCAGGAAGGCCCGGGCGAGGGCCAGCAGTTGGCGCTCCCCGGCCGAGAGCGAGGCGCCGCGCTCGTGGCAGGGCGTGTCCAGGCCGTCGGGGAGCGACGCCACGAAGTCCCCGAGGCCCACGACCCGGCAGGCCTCGGCCACCTCGTCGTCACCGGCGTCGGGGCGGGCGAATCGGATGTTGTCCCCGATGGTGCCGTTGAACAGGAACGGCTCCTGGGGCACGACGCCGAACTGGCGGCGCAGCGAGTCCAGCTGCACGCTGCGCAGGTCGGTACCGTCGATCCGCACCGTGCCCTCGTCGGGGTCGTAGAAGCGCACCGCCAGCTTGGCGATCGTGGACTTGCCTGCGCCGGTTGCGCCGACGACCGAGAGGCTGCCGCCCGCGGGGACGTCGAGGTTCACGTCCCGCAGCACCGGCTCGCCGGCGTCATAGGAGAACGACACGGCCTCGAAGGTGATCCGGCCCTCGATGGGGCCCAGCGGCACGGCGTCGGGCGCCTCGGCCACGTCGGGTTGCCGCTCGAGCAGCTCCCGGAGCTTGGCGGTGGCGGACTGCCCTTGCTGGTAGGCGTTGTAGAGCATGACGAGCTGGCCGATGGGGGCGAAGAACGCCGTCAGGTAGAGGGCGAATGCGGTGAGGACGCCGAGGGTGAGGCGGCCGTCGATCACCAGCCAGCCGCCCACCCCCAGAACAACCGCCTGACCGACGATGCCGACACCCTCGGCGGCCGCGGCGTACAGCGAGGAGACCCGCGTGGTGTAGACGTTGGCCTCCTCGTGGTCGCTCACGACGCCCTGGTGCTGGGCGATGTTGCGGTGCCGGCGGTTGTAGGCGGTGATGGTCCGGATACCGGCGAGGCTCTCCGCCAGGTCGGCCAGCACGGCGGCGATGCGGTCGCGGACCCGGTTGTAGCCCCGCTCCGAGGAGCGGCGGAACCACAGCGAAAGCAGCAAGGTGACCGGCACCACGACGCCCACGGTGAGAGCCGCCAGCGGAACGTGCAGGTAGAACAGCACGCCGGTGATGACCGCCAGGGTCAACCCCTGCACGACCATCATCACGAGCCCTTCCTGCAGCAACATCGTGAGGGCCTCGACGTCGCTGGTCATGCGGGACATCAGCACCCCCGCCTTCTCGGAGGTGTAGAAGTTCAGCGACATCCGCTGGAAGTGGGTGAACACCCGCACCCGCAGGACGTACATGAGACGCTCGCCGAGGCGCCCCCCGAGGGCGGTGCGGGCGCGGCCGGCCACCACGTGTACCACCACGGTGGCGAAGTAGACGGCCACCACGATGCCGAGCACGCCGAAGCGGCGCGCCGCCACCCCGTCGTCGATGCCGATCTGGGTCAGCAGGGGTCCCGCCTGGGTGGCGGCGGCCTCGACGATCACGAGAACCACCACCAGCAGTACGCGCCGCCAATGGGGGCCGAGCATTGTCCGCAGCGACAGCGGCGGCGCATCGGGGGCCCGGTGGGCGAAGTCCACGTCGGGCTCGGGGTGGGTGGGTTCGGCGTCCAGGATGTCCGCCGCCCGGTCGATCATCTCGTCGGGGATGCCGGCGAACGGCAGCCCGGCAGCGGCGTTGGCCTGCGACGAGGACGGGCCCTGCGGGCCGGCCACATACGAGCCGCCCATGAAGCTCACGGCGCCGACCCCTCCGGGGCGGTCACCTCGGCGCCCGCGAGGCGCGGGGTCTCGGCCTCCCGGGCCTCGGCGTCGGCCAGCACCTGGACGTAGCGCGCCTGTGTGGCCATCAGTTCGGCGTGGGTGCCGGTGGCGGTGACCCGGCCGTCCTCGGTGAACACCACCCGGTCCGCCAGGGCGATCGTCGAGAGGCGGTGGGCGATCAGCAGCGTGGTCCGCCCGGCCCGCCGGCGCCGCAACGCCGCGGCGATGGCCTCCTCGACGCCCATGTCGATGGCGCTCAGGGCGTCGTCGAGGATCAGCACGCCGGGGTCCATCAGCAGGGCCCGGGCGAGGGCGATCCGCTGGCGCTGGCCGCCGGAGAGGGTGTAGCCGCGCTCACCGACGACTGAGTTGTAGCCCGCCGGCAGGCTCGCCACGGTTTCGTGGATCTGTGCGATCCTCGCCGCCTCGATCACCTCGGCGAGCGGGGCGTCGGGCCGGCCGAACGCGATGTTGTCCCGCAGGCTCGTCGAGAACAGGAAGGGTTCGTCGAAGACCACCACCACGTTGCGCCGCAGTGACTCCACGTCGAGGTCGCGCACGTCACCGCCGGCGAGGCGCACTGCGCCGCCGCCGGCGTCGTAGAAGCGGGCGGCGAGGCGCGCCACCGTCGACTTGCCGCAGCCGGTGGGGCCGACCAGCGCCACCGTCTCCCCCGGGAGGATCTGCATGCTGAACCCGTCCAGGATCGGCCGGGCCGACCTGGCCGTCCCCCGGCCGTAGCCGAAAGTCACGTCGTCGAAGGTCAGGCGACCCTCGGCGCGATCGAGGACCCGCGCGCCCACCGGTGAGTTGATCTCCGGCGGTGTGTCCAGTATCTGGAAGATCCGCTCCGCGGAGGCCGCCGCCCGCTGACTCTGCATCACGATGAAGCCGAACATCCTGAACGGCAACTGCAGCATGATGATGTAGGCGCCGAAGGCGAACAGCGTGCCGATCGTCACCTGGCCGTCGATCGCCAGCCAGCCGCCGTAGAGCAGCACCAGCCCCATGGCGACCCGCGGCAGTGCTTCCAGCACGGGGTTGTAGCGGGCTCGCACGTCCACGCTGGTCGCCGACGCCCATTGCAGCCGCCGGGCGGCCCGGGAGAGTTTGGCGATCTCGGCCCGCTCGGCGGCGAAGGACTTCACGACCCGCGTGCCGTTGACGTTCTCGTCCACCACGCCCGCCACCTCGGCGCTGCGCCCCTGGATGATCCACGACAGCGGCAGGAACCTGTTCCGGAAGCGGTTCCCGACCAGCGTGCCGACCGGCAGCGTGGCCAGGGCCACGAACGTGAGCGGCACGTGGATCCAGAGCATGAGGCCGAAGGCCAGGAAGAACGTCAGCACCGCCATGCCCATCATGGGGGCGAAGGCGAACAGGATCTGGATGGAGCGGATGTCGGTGTTGGCGCGGGAGATGATGTCGCCCGAGCCGCTGCGGTCATAGAACGAGAACGAGAGCCGGCTGAGGTGGCGGTAGGTGATCATCCGCAACTCGGTGTCGATCCGCAGCGACAGCCTGAAGAGCAGGTAGCGGTAGGCCCCGCCGGTGAGGCCGCGGACGACCGCCAGCACCCCAAGCAGGATGCAGAGGAGCCGCAGCCGGTCCCCGAAGCCGTCGCCCGCGGCGTCGATGGCCTCGCGGGCCACAGCCGGGACGGCGACCTGGGAGGCGAGGGCGATGATCCCGGCGGCGGTACCGAACGCCAGCAGCGAACGGTGCGCGGTGATGATCGGCCACAGGCGCCGCAGCCAGCCCTTCGTCGTGTCGGGGTCGATGTTGGCGGCGGCGACGATGGCACCGGATGCTACCGCCGGCCCTCCCGCTCCCCGGGCTCATGGCACCCCGGCGATAAACTTCGCGGCGATCAGAGTCGCACTCGGACTTCTTGCGGTCGTCGCGCTGATCGGCGCCAACGCCTTCTTCGTCGCCGCCGAGTTCTCTGCCGTGTCCGTGCAGCGCGGCCCGCTCAAGGAGGCTGCAACTTCGGACCGGCGCGCCCGGCGCCGGTCCGCCCGGAGCCTGCTGAAGGTCACCGAACGGCTCACGTTCCACCTCTCGGCTGCACAGCTGGGCATCACGGTGATGTCCCTGCTGCTGGGCTGGGTTGCCGAGCCGCTGATCGCCGAGTTGTTGCTGGGTGCGTTCGGCTCGGTGCTCAGCGAGTCCTCGGCTCACGCGGCAGCCATTGCGGTGGCCCTGGCGCTGGCCACCGTCGTGCACCTCGTGGCGGGGGAGCAACTGCCGAAGATGTTGGCGATCTCCCGGCCTCTGGCAACGGGGCTGCGGTGTGCCAGGCCGTTGCGCCTGTACGGCTACCTCATGTGGCCGTTCGTGACGCTGTTCAACGGCACCGCCGATCGGATCGTGCGCCTCGCCGGGCTCGAACCCACCGACGAACTCCGTTCGGTGCGGACCCTGCGGGAGCTCGAACACATCATCCGCTCGTCGGGTACCAGCGGCGAACTCGATCCGGAGGACGTGACCCTGCTGACGCGCTCGATCCGCTTCGGGGCCAAGACCGCAGCCGACGCCCTGGTGCCGCGCGTGGAGGTGATCACCGTCGGTGCCGACGACACGATGGCCGACCTGGTGGATGCGACGGCGAGGAGCGGCCACTCGCGCTTCCCCGTCGTGGAGGCCGATCTGGACGACGTCCGGGGTGTGGTCCACGTCAAGACGGTCCACCGCGTCCCGCCCGCGGATCGCCACCGGGTCACCGTGGGGGAGATGATGGTCGACGTCTGGGCGGTCCCCGAGAGCGCCGACCTGCGGAGCCTGCTGAGCGAGATGAGCCGCCGGCGCCAGTCACTGGCGGTCGTCGTGGACGAACACGGCGGTGCCACCGGGATCATCACCGCCGAGGACATCACCGAGGAGATCGTCGGGGAGATCGACGACGAGCACGACCCGGTGGCCGAGCTCACTCCTCCGGCCCCTCCGGGGGTTTGGCTCCTGGGGGGCGACCTGCGTGCCGACGGCGTCGAAGAAGCCTGTGGGTTGCGCCTGGCTGGCGGCCCGTATGAGACCCTGGCCGGATTCGCCCTCTACCACCTGGGCCGTATCCCGGTGGTGGGCGACTCGTTCACGTGGGATGGTTGGAGCTTCGAAGTTGCTGAGATGGTGCGGCGGCGGATCGTGATGGTCCGGGTCGCCGGGCGCGGGGAGCGGCGGCCGTGACCACCCTGGCGCTGCTGATTGCGGTCGTGCTGCTGGCCGGCAACGCCTTCTTCACCGCCGTCGAGTTCGCAATCGTGGCTGCGTCGCGCAGCCGCCTGGAGGTGCTGGCCGAGTCCGGCAACCGGCGCGCCAGGGTGGCGGTGCGGGCGATGGGGGATCTGGGCATGCAGCTGGCGGGTGCGCAACTCGGGTTGACGATGACCGCCCTGGGTCTCGGCTATGTCGTCGAACCTGCCGTGGCGCGCCTGCTCGACGGTGTCCTCGGCGGTTTCGGCCATGGTGTCAGCGTGGCCGTGGCGATCGCCATCGTGGTGTTCGCCCACGTCCTGATCGGCGAGATGGTCCCGAAGAATGCCGCTCTGTGCAATCCCGATGCCCTCGCGATGTGGCTGGCGCCGGTACACCGGCTCTTCGTCGGGGCGTTCCGGCCGGTGATCCGGACGCTCGAGTGGCTTGTGGCGGTGCTGGCGCGCCTGTTCGGGGTGGCCCCGGTGGATCAGACGTCGAGTGCACGGACCCCCGCCGAGCTGTCGGAGTTGCTGGCCGAATCGCGCACCGGCGGCCTGCTGAGCGAGTTCGAGCACACGCTGCTGGCCTCCGCGCTGGAACTGGGCGAGCGCCCAGTGGCGTCGATCATGGTGCCACGGGAGCGGATCTGCGCCATCCCGCGGGGTGCCAGCGTGGCCGAGGCGGAGGCGACGGTCGTGGCCAGCGGGCATTCCCGGCTGCTGCTCGGCGATCCCGACCGCCCCGCAGGATTCGTGCACGCCAAGGATCTACTTACGGTGCCTCCCGAGCGTTGGGACCAGGTGCTCCCGGCCGGCTGCGTCCGGCGGGCGCTCATGGTGCGCCATGACCTGACGCTGGAGGATCTCCTGCGGTTGATGCGCCGGCACCGGGTGCACGTCGCCCTGGTCCGCGAGGGGACCGTTACGGTGGGTCTCGTGACCCTGGAGGACGTGCTGGAGTCGCTCGTGGGTGACATCAGGGATGAGAGTGACGTTCTCTAGATTGAATGTCGCTCGGTTGAACGTCGCTCGGTCGAGTGCTGTGCGCCGGAAAGTGCTCTGGGCACTACCGATCGTTCTCCTGCTTGCGATGAGTTCGGTCTCGGTCGCGCAGAACGAGCTTGATCGAGTCCGCGACACCGTGTCGGCGCTGCAGGACGAGATCGACGGCTACCTGGATGAGCTGATCGCCACCCAGGAGCGCGCCGACGCCGCTGCCGCCCGCTACTGGGAGGCCGATCTGGCCCTGTACGAATTGAACGTCGAGATCGTCGAGTTGTCCGAGCGCATCGCCGGGATCGATGCCGACGTGGTTGCATTGCGCCGGCAGATGATCGAAATCGCCGTGCAGCGCTACATCGATTCGACGACACCGCCGTCGATCCTGGCCGGCGACGACATCAATCGCCAAGCCGCGCTGGATGCCCTGGCCCGGTTCGTGAGCGAGGGTTCGCTCGACATCATCGACGATTACCGCAGGGCCCGCGACGACCTGGATCAGGCGCAGGCGCTGCTCGCCGAGCGAGCCCGGCATCAGCAGGAGTTGATTTCCCAGGCCGCTGCGGCAGCAGCGGAGGTGCAGGCGGAGCTGAGCGTCATCGGCGACGTGTACCTGGAGATTGCGCCGCGCCTGTACGAGCAGGACAGGCTGCTGGACGCACTCGAGGAGGAGGAGCGGAGGCGGGTCGAGGAGGAGTTGCGTCGCCGGCAGGCCGAGGAGGCGCGCCGCCTGGAGGCCGCGCGCGCCGCTGCGGTGGCGGCCGACGAAGCTGCCCGCGCCGCTCAGGAGGCCGCCCGCGTCGCTGGGGAGCAGGTCGCCCAGGCTGCTGCATCGGGGGGTGCCGAGAACCCGCAGGGCGCGCCGACGGAGGGCGACGGTGCACTACCACCCGTCAGGCCGGGCAACCCGGGTGCCGAATCGGCGGCAGGGGACTCCGGCGGCCTCGCCGTACTGCAGGCGGCCGACGGCTGGGTGTGCCCGCTGGCCGGCCCGTTCAGCCACTTCGACGACTTCGGCGATCCCCGCCACTACGGCGGTTGGCACAAGGGCAACGATCTCATCGCTCCCGCCGGGACCCCGGTCCTGGCCACCGAGAGCGGGCGCGTGGAGCATCGGGCCAACCGCATCGGGGGCAACTCGGCGTACATCTTCGCCGACTCCGGGAACTACTTCTACAACACGCACCTGTCGGCGTACGAGAACGTCGGGGCCGGCTGGGTGCCGGCGGGCACTGTGATCGGTTACGTGGGCGACTCGGGCAACGCCGCGGGGCTGCCTCATCTGCACTTCGAGTATCACCTAGGTGGTCGCGGCAACCACATCAACCCGTATCCGATCGTGCGCGAGGCCTGCTTCTAGCTGATCCCGGCCTGCTCTGGCGCGGCGGGACACCCCCGGCGGCTAGGGGTCCAGCGTCTCGTCCATCAGCGCAGCGAAGGCCCGCTGGGCGCCGGCGGTGGCGGGTCCGGGGCAGGAGGGGAGCGGCACACCGTCCACCGTCGAGATGGGGTGCACGTTGCGTGTCGTGGAGGTCAGGAAAGCCTCCGACGCCTCGGCAAGGGCCCCCAGCGGCACGGTCTCGGTGGTGGCCTCGGTGATCTCCAGTGCCAGGTCGCGGGTCACCCCGGCCAGGCAACCCACCGACAGCGGGGGCGTCAGCAACTGGTCGTCCAGCACGAGGAACACGTTGGTGCCGGTGCCCTCGCACAGTTCCCCGCGGGTATTGGCGAAGATCGCCTCGCCGGCGCCCGCGGCGTGCGCCCGCTGCAGGGCCAGGACGTTCTCGGCGTAGGAGATGGTCTTGATGCCGGCGGTGGCACCCCGCTCATTGCGGGGCCACGGCACGGTGATGACCGCCACGTGCGGCGACCACGGAGGTGCTTCCTCGGCGGCCACGACCACGGTCGCCCCTGCGGGTGGTCGAGCCGAGGAGAACCCCCCGGGACCGCTGGTGGCCGTGATCCGCAGCCGACCCTCGACCACCCCCGTGGCGGCCAGCACGGCGCCGACCGCCTCGCGCAAATCGCCGGCCGGCGGCAACTCCAAGCCCAGCGCACCCGCCGAGCGCGCCAGGCGCGCCAGATGCCGCCCGACGGCGAACGCCTGCCCGGCGGTGATCCGGACGCTCTCGAAGACCCCGTCGCCAACCAGCAGACCGTGATCCCGCACTGAGACGCAGGCCGCCGACTCCGGGACGATCTCACCGTTCAGCCAGACGACCGGCTCGTCCACGCGCCGCAGGCTAGCCGTGGCGCCGGTATCGGGGGAACGGGTTCGCGGAGCCGCAGCAGCGATGGGCGACGGGCGGTATCGCCGGGATACGGCGGTAGTGTGCCTCTCGCTATGGCGCGAGACTCCCGGAGCCGCTCCTCCCTCGCCGACGCTGTCCGCAACATTGAACGGGCGGCGCGCATCGGGGGCGATGGAAGCAGGCTGAGCCGCATTCTTCGACCGAGTTTTGGCGCTCTGGTGGTGCTCATCATCGCGGCGGGCACCGCGCTCGTGGCGTTCGCCTACACCACCCGCGACGTGCAGGCGCGGCCCGTGCAGAACGAGGACCACTGGCATTCGCCGTATGCGGTGTGGGACTGCGCCGAGGGCGACGAAGGCAACTTCCTGCCGCACTTCACCAGCACCGACGACGCGCAGGGCATCCACTCCCACGACGACGCCATCATCCATGTCCACCCCTACTACGAGGCCGCCTCGGGTGAGAACGCCACGCTGGAGGACTTCATCGTCGCCATGCGGGCGGAGATCACCGATGACGCCATCACCCTCGACGACGGCCGTGTGCTCGCCGAGGACGTCACCTGCGACGGAGAGCCGGCGATCATCCAGGTGCACCGCTGGGAGTTCGCCAGTTCCGTGGACGAGGCGCCGGACGTCTTCACCGAGAACCTCGCCGACATCCGCTTCTTGAACAACGGTGAGGCCTGGATCATCGCACGGGCCCCGGAGGGCGCCGAATTGCCGCCGCCGCCGAGCATCGCCTGGCTGGGGCAGATCGATCCGTTCGCGCTGAGCGCCGGCGAGGAGTCGACCCCTCTGGTCACCGAGCCGGCGGACGAGTGAGCGGCGGGCGCCGGAGACCTCTTCGGACCATGCCGGCGCAGCGCTGACCGCACGCCGGAGCGGCCCGTGTCAGTCCCGATGAGTCCCCGGTCCGCCATCGTGCTCGCCGGTGGGTTGGGGACGCGGCTGCGGCCGCTCACCGACATGCGACCCAAGCAGATGCTGCCGATCGTGGACCGGCCGATGATCGAGCACGTGGTGGCGAAGCTGGCCCGCGAGGGCGTGGACGACGTCGTGCTGTCACTCGGCTACCGGCCCGATGCCTTCGGGGTGGCGTATCCCTCGGGACGCTGCGGGGGTGCCGGGCTCCGCTACGCCACCGAACCCGATCCGCTGGGCACGGCCGGGGCGATCCTGTTTGCGGCCCACCGGGCGGCCGGCGGGAATGGCCGAGCAGGTGGCGGCGACCCGTTCTCGGAGACGTTCTGGGCGCTCAACGGCGATGTGCTGACCGATGCTCCGTTCAGCGAGTTGCTGGCCCTGCACCGGGCACGGGGCGCCGAGGCGACCATCCTGACGATCCCGATGGCCGACGCCTCGCGCTACGGGCTGGTGGAGTCCGACGACACGGGGCGCGTCTCGCGGTTCGTGGAGAAGCCGGCGAGCGGAAGGGTGACGAGCGGCTGGATCAACGCCGGCGTCTACGTTCTCGAACCGTCGGTACTGGCGAGGATCCGGCCGGGTCGGCCGGTCTCCATGGAGCGTGAGACCTTTGCGGCTGTGGCTGCCGACGGCGCGCTGTACGCGCTCAATTCCGACGCCTACTGGATCGACGCGGGCACGCCCGCTTCGTACTTGCAGGCCAACATCGACCTCACCTCGGGACGCCGCGCTGTCACCCTGGGAGCGGTGAGCCCCCGGGCGGAGGTATCGCCGGGGGCCGAGGTCGCCGGGAGCGTCGTCATGGAACGGGCCACCGTCGAGGCTGGCGCACGCCTCGACAGTTCGGTCGTCCTGCCGGGGGGAAGGATCGGCGCCGGCGCTGTCGTCGCCGACTCCGTGGTCGGCTACGACGCGGTCGTGGGCCCGGGGGCGCGGGTGGCCGGTTTCACGCTGCTCGGTGACGGCGCTGCTGTGGCGGCCGGCGAGTCGCTGCACGGCGGTCGCCACCAGGGCGACCCGGCCCGCTGAGGCGCTGCGGGCTCAGCGGAAGAGATCGTCGGCAGCCGGACGGGAGAGATCCCGTACCACCCTGCCGTCACCGAACCAGGCGTCCGGAGCGCCGCGGACGACCGCGGCGGGAATGCCGCGGTTCTTGCCCATCACCAGTTCGGCCGCGGCGGCGAGCTCGTCGGCTATGGCCACCTCGGTGACCTGCAACTCGCGGCCGCCGGCGTCTTCGGTGCCGCGGAGGTCGAGCACGGCCAGCACGCCGGCGCAGCCGATCGCGACATCGGTCAGGCCGCGCCGCCACGGTCGCCCGAACGTGTCGGATACGACGACGCCGGTGGCGGGCCCGCCGGCCGCCCTGATCCCGTCGCGGATCCGCAGCGCGGACCGGTCGGGGTCGCGAGGCAGCAGGGCTGCCTGCCCGTCGGGAACATTGGAGAAATCAACGCCGGCGTTGGCACACACGAATCCGTGAGTCGTCTCGGCGATGATGAGTTCACCGCGACGGCGCAGCACGCGGACCGATTCATTCTCCACGACCCGCCGGCGCGCCGCGGTGTCGCCGTGATCCACCTCCACCAGGCGCCCCTCGGCCTTCGAGACGATCTTCTGGGTCACCACCACGATGTCGCGCTCACCGAGGTCGGCGGCGGCGGAGATGATGGCGCCGAGGTCGTCGCCGGGTCGTACCTCCCCGATCCCGCTGATTCCCGAGATCATGAGAGAGTTGTCGCCGGTGTGCATGGTCGCGGTCAGCGGAGCGCCGGCGCAGCGTCGCCGATTCCCGCCAGTGCCGTCCGGGCCAGCGCCGCGGCGTCAGCAGGCGTGTGCATGATCGACGGCGTCACGATGCAGCGCATCCCTTCGGCTTCCACCGCCGTGGCGCGCGAGGCGTCCGCCTCGTCGATCACCAGCGTCCCTGCAAGCGGGGTGTACATCCGGGCCACGCCGGCGACCGACGACTCGTGGCCCAATTCGGACATGAGCCGCCCGGCGGGTCCCCGCAGCGCGGCGCCCGCCACGATTGGCGAGATCGCCACCGTCTGTTCCCGGCGCCGCATCACCGCATGGCGCACGTCGCGCAGCGCCAGCAGCGGCCCGATGGAGACGATCGGGTTGGACGGGGCGATGATCACGGCGGCCGCACCGGCGATGGCATCGAGGACGCCCGGTGCCGGCCGGGCATGGTCGGCACCGGCGAACCGCACGGAGCGGACCGCGACCTCGTGACGCAGGCGCACGAAGTACTCCTGGAAGCCGATTTCGGTGGTCGCGTCACCGGGGCGCGCGGCGGTGTCGTCGTCGATGGTGACGCGCGTCCGCAGGCGGTCGTCGGTCACCGGCAGGAGCCGCACCTCGACTCCCCAGCGGGCGGTCAATTCGGCGGTCACGACCGACAGGGGGGTGCCCTCGGCAAGCCGCTGCGTCCGGTACAGGTGGGTTCCCAGGTCGCGGTCGCCCAGCCCGAACCAACTCGGGCCGCCGAGGCGGCGCAGCGTCTCCAGTGCATGCCACGACTCGTCCCGCAGTCCCCAACCGGTTTCGGGGTTCAACTCGCCGGCAAGGCAGTACGTGATGGTGTCCAGGTCGGGGCTGATGTGCAGGCCACCCAGCACGATGTCGTCGCCGCAGTTCACGACCGCGGTCACCGTGCGCGGTTCAAATAGGCGGACCAGACCGTCCAGAAGTCGGGCCGCACCGAATCCGCCGGCCAGGACCGTGACGTGGGGGCCCGGCCTGGTTGGTGGCGGCATGGCCCTCCTGTCCGATGCGCCGGAGATACCCTCGCACCCTAGTGGAATCGTCGGACGCCACCGCTGTGCCAACCGACCGCCTCGGCAGGATCGGGCCACCGGTTCGCGCCATCGTGGTTGCCCACGATCCCGGGGACTGGTTCGACGAGACCCTGCAGTCTCTGCGGGACCAGGACTACGCCGCGCTGTCGGTCACGGTGGTGGATGTCTCGGGGGATGGCGAGGCGGCCGGCGGCGCTCCCACGGAGGTGGCCGCCAGGGTGGCGGAGGTGATGCCCGACGCCACCGTCATGGTCGTGCCGGGCAACCCCGGGTTCGGCCCAGCGGTCAACGCGGCCGCTCGCATGCTCATCGGGAAGGACCGCCTCGGCGACCCGGGCTCGGCGACGGGTCCCGTGCAGCGCGTCCCCGCCGCAGCGGCCGCAGTGGCCGGCACCGCGTTCCTGCTGATCTGCCACGACGACGTGGCGCTGAGTCCCGATGCGGTCGCGCGTCTTGTGGACGAGGCGGTGCGGCGCGGTGCCGGCGTGGCAGGCCCGAAGCTCGTGGACTGGGACAATTCCAGATTCCTGCAATGCGTGGGGCTCTCGGCGGACCGGATGGGGGTCCCGGTGCCGCTGGTCACCGCGGGCGAGTACGACCAGGGACAACACGACGAGGTCGCCGAGGTGCTCGCCGTTCCCAGCGCTTGCCTGCTTATCCGGGCCGAGGTGTTCGATCGGCTCGACGGGTTCGACGGCGCGATGACATTCCACGGCGAGGATCTGGACCTGTGCCGCCGGGCGGGGCAGGACGGCGAGACCGTGCTGGTGGTGCCCGAGGCGAGCGTCCGTCACCGGGGGCGTCTGGCGGAGCGGCGGGGGCGCCGCGATCACGAGTGGCTCGCCCTCCGGCACCAACTCCGGTCGGTGCTCGTGTGCGCCAAGGCTTCCCACCTCGCCGGCGAAGTGGCGCTGATGCTGGCGCTGACGGTTCTCGAGGCGACCCTCGCGGTGCTGACCGGGCACCTGCGGCGCGCCGCGGCGTTGGTCGGGGCCTGGTTGTGGAACCTGCTCGGTCTGGCGGAGATCGTCAGCAGGCGACGTCGTGTGGCCCCCACGGCCGGCGGTGACCGCGTCGGGCGCCTCACGCACAGCGGGTACGTCTCGCTGGCGCGTTTTGCCGGCAGCTTGGCGAGGGGCGAGTCAACCGTCGAGGGCGCCGGGGTGCTCTGGGGTCGGCGGCGTCGCTTCGGGGACGCCGTGCGCGATTTATCGGTCCAGACGGCGGCCGCGGGCTGGACTGTCGTCCTGGTGCTCTTCATTTTCGGGAGCCGGCACCTCCTGACACGGGGGATCCCGGTGTTCGGCGAGATAGCGCTGCTCGGAGACTCGTCCGGCGACCTCTTCAGGTCGTTCTTCAGCAACTGGCGGGAGGCGGGGCTGGGAGCCGACGGACCCGCCCCGACCGCCTACGGCATCGTTGGTGTGGCCGGTTCGGTGCTGCTGGGCGCGATGGGCATGACGCGCACCGTGCTCGTGCTGGGGCTCGTTCCGTTCGGCGCCGTAGGGCTCTGGCGCCTGCTGGCGACGACGGGCAGTCGTCGGGCGCAGATCGTGGGCCTGGTGGCCTTCTTTGCCATGCCATTGCCCTACAACTCCCTGGCCAACGGGGTCTGGAGCGCGCTGGCGGTCTACGGAACCCTGCC
This sequence comes from bacterium, assembly GCA_026713745.1. Lineage (GTDB taxonomy): Bacteria > Actinomycetota > Acidimicrobiia > Acidimicrobiales > CATQHL01 > VXNF01. The sequence goes on along the minus strand of JAPONU010000285.1, from coordinate 5,321 downwards.
GTGGATCTGCCTTTGGCTGGCAAGGGTTCTGCGCGCTGAGGAGGCGCCGCCGGCGACGAGCTTCTGGCTTCCGACGGTGCTCGTTGGGGCGCTCTTGGCTCTGGTGTGGGCTTTTGTACCCGTGACGCCTGTGATGCTGGTGATGCTGGTCGCGGCACTGGCATTAGGGGGCCTGCTCTCCGGGTCGACCCGCCGGTTGGGTCACTTGCTCGCCGCCGCTGCCGGTGGGCTCGTGGCGGGCTGGCTGCTGAATTGGCCGGCGTCACCCACCTCGCTCCGAGAAGTCTTCGAGGCCGGCGGGGCGCGCCCCGATCCCTCCGTCGATCTGACCGTCGCGGAGATGCTGCGCTTCGCCACCGGCTCAGCTGTTGAGAGCACGCTGGTGTGGGGGTTGCTGGTCGCGGCGTTGCTGGCGCTGTGCTTGGCCCGGGAGAGCGGCTTCGCGTGGGTCGTGCGGGCGTGGTGTCTGGTGGTTGTGTCAGTTCTGGTGACGCTGGTGGCCGAGCACGGCTGGAGCCCCTGGGGTCTCCCGCGCCCGGAGGTTCTGCTTGCACCGGCGGCGTTCGGGCTGGCACTCGCCGTCGGCGTCGGTGCGGCGGGCACCTCCCGCGGTGCGGCCAAGAGGCGCCCGCTGCGGTGGCTTCCGGTCGGGGTCGGGTTGGCGGCCCTGGTGGTCGGCGGCGTCCCCGCGCTGGCCTTGACCCTCGATGGACGCTGGGGCATGCCCCGGGGGGATTTCACAACACCGCTGGCCGCGGTCGAAGAGGAGTCCCGGTTGGGTGCCTTCCGGATCCTCTGGGTCGGCCACCCCGACGTTCTGCCCCTGGGTGGCTGGGAACTCGACGATCGCCTGGTGTTCGCCACCTCCACCTCCGCGCCGCCCGACCTGGGCCTGCAGTGGCCCGGGCCGCGGCCGCCGGAGGCTGAACGGCTGAGAGATGTCTGGCGGGAGATGATGTCGGGGGGAACCGACCGGGTGGGGGAGCGGTTGGCCCCGCTCGGGGTGCGTTACGTGGTCGTCATGGAACGGATTGCCCCGGAACCGTTCGGAGACCTCGTCGAACCGGTGCAGCCCCTGGTGGGAGCCCGTTTGGGTGCGCAATTCGACCTCGAGAGGCAGGAGTCCCGCGCGGGTCTGGGGGTGTATCGGAACACCGCCTGGCGCCCGTCTCGCACGCTCCTTGCGGGCGCAGGTGAGGTGACTCCGGGGGCGTTCGCCTCCCCGCCGAACCTGGCCCTGCCCGACTTCGACTCTCCGGCGACCGCGCGCGGAGTTCTGCCGCCGGGCGGCACGCTCTATCTAGCCGACGCCGCCGATGGTTGGGTGCTCCGCGTGGGCGGGTCCAGAATCGAGCCTGAACGGGCGCTGGGATGGGCGCAGAGCTTCCCGACCGCCGGCGGTGGTGAAGCGACACTCCGTCACGAGACGGCCGCCGCGAACGTGACGCGCATCGTCCTGTGGGCCCTCGTGGTCGTCCTGGTGCCGCTGGCGCTGCTGCGTCGCCGGTCCTCGCGGTTCGGGGGCGGCGCTGCGCCCGAACCGGTCGAGGAACACCGAGCGTCCGATGAGGTGGTCTCGGCGCTGCTGGCCCGGGCACGCCGGGAGTCCTGACGTGCGTTGGCCGGCGATCCTGGCTCTGATGGCTGCTGTGGTGGCGCTTGCGGTCACCGACTGGGCGGCACGGAGCGTTGCCACCGAGCCGCCGGAGATCGTGGCCGGGGGCGCCCACGGGGGCTACTCCTCTGCCGGTGGTGACAGCTGGTTCTGTGTCGGTGGCGTGAGCGGTGTCGACCGATCCAACCAGCAGGTCAGCATCGTGAACACCTCGGGGAGCGAACTCCACGGCGCCGCGCGCCTATTCGCGGCCATCCCACTGGGCGGGCAGTCCCAGCAGTGGCCCGCGGCGCAGGTCGACCTCGTCGTGGCGCCCTACTCGCGTGTCGACTTCGACCCTGCGGCGACGGTCATGCAGGTGGCGCCGGAACTGTCGAGTTTCGCTGAGGTGTTCGTTGCCGCCGAGGTGCGTCTCGACGGCGCCGGTGGCGTGGTGATGCAGGACGTCATCGATGCCGGTACCAGCAATGGCGGAGCCTGTCCGACCGCCACATCTCCGGATTGGCACTTCGCCGTGGCCAGTACGCGGCGCGATGCGCGGGTGCGGCTGTCCTTGCTGAATCCCTTCTCCGATGACGCGGTCGCCGATCTCACCTTCGCCGCCGACGACGGGCGCCGCGAGCCGGTGGCCTACCAGGGCGTGGTGGTGCCCGCCGGCTCACTGGTGGTCCTGGACCTCGGCACTGAGGTGACCCGGCGGCAGCAGGTCTCGTTCTCGGTGGTCGCTCGTAGCGGCAGCCTGCTGGCGTCTGCGCTGCAGACCTTCAACGGTGACCTCGGTCTCGCCGGCGTCTCGGTGCGCGCCGGGTCCCCGCGCCCGGAGGAGCAGTGGCTGTTCCCGCTGGGAGTGGCGGGCGCCTCGGCAGGGGGCGCCAACTCGTTCGTCGTCTACAACCCCAGTGCTCTCGAAGCGAGGGTCGACCTGGCTGTCGAGGTCGACGCGTCGCTGCAGGCGCGGGGGGTGCCGCCGTTCGAACTCACGGTCCCGCCGGGCCAGCGCGTCGAAGTCACGTTCCTCCCGCCGGGGGCCGGTAAAGCACACCCGGTCTCCGGCGTCGACGTCGTGGCGGCCACGAGTCGCGTCCCGCCCAGCGAGAAGTACTGGGTGAGCGTGCGTTCCTTCAACGGCGTGGCTGTCGTCGCAGAGCGGTTGCGCACCGTCGAGGCAGGTGCGCAGGGCGAGGTCTCGATACTCGCCGGACGCGCCGCCGGCACCCGGCGAGGCGTGTTCCTGCTGGGGCGCGACGGCAGCGACCGGCACCTGGTGTCGCTGGTGAACCCCTCTCTGGAAACGATCAGCCGCCTGTCCCTGGAGGCGCTCACCGGCACCGGCTGGGTGCGGCTGGGCGAATTCAGCGACGTTGAGATCCGCCCTCGCCAGAGGCTGCTGCTGGATTTCGCCAATCGCCTGCCCGAGGGCGCGTCCGCGCTGCGTTTCAGCGCCAGCGAGCCGCTCGTGGCTTCCCATGCCCTCCCCGGTGGGGGTGGAGCACTCGGAGTGGTCCCCGAGTTGGAGTCCATTTCCGAATTCGAGCAACTGCTCTTCTGATCTGCTCGTTCCGGCGGGCTCGGTTCGCCGGGAGCGATCAATGTGACTAGTTTTCCTGCGTGGGTGGCCCCTCGCGCCACGGCGGTGGGCCGTCCCGACGAGTCCCAGTGGACCGGAGGCAGGCCAATGACCGCGTACCCCAAGCTCTTCAGCGAATGGCGCATCCGCCACACGACCGTCCCCAATCGCGTCGTTTTCGCGCCCACCTGCCCCACCTGGGTCGCCGACCCCACCGAGGGCATCTTCACCGACCAGGCGGTGGCCTACTACGAGGAGCGCGCCCGCTCGGGGCTCGGCATGATCATCATCGGCGGGACGATCATCCATAAGGAGGCGCTGTACTCGGAGCTGAACTTCCCGGGCCTCTGGGACGACGCCCAGGTCGAGGGACTCGCCCGGGTGGCCGAGGCCGTCCAGCGCCACGGCACCCGCCTGGTCACCCAGTTGCTGCACCCCGGCCTGCGGGCCATGAACGTCGTCAACAAGGACCCCGCCTACGACCACGACGCCGAGTGGTGGCACGTGGCGCCCAGCCAGGTGCCACCGGGGGAGTATCCCAACGCCCCCATGCCCAAGGAGATCGAGCACCACGAGATCGCCGAGATGATCGAGGCCTACGGCAGCGCCGCCCGACGGGCCTTCGAGGCCGGGCTGGACGGCGTGGAGTTCCACATGGCGCACGGCTACCTGCCGTGGCAGTTCCTCTCGCCGCTCTACAACCACCGCACCGACGACTGGGGTGGCTCGTACGAGAACCGCCTGCGCTTCTCGCTGGAGGCCCTGGCCAGCATCCGCGCCGCGGCCGGTGACGACAAGTTCGTGGGCTACCGCATCAACTCCGCCTCGTTCTGGCCCGGCGACTTGGAGATGGACGACGTCAAGCAGATCGTGACCGACCTCGACGAGCGTTCCGACATCGACTATGTGAACATCTCCGCGGGTGTCCACCACTCGTTCATTCACACCCCGATGACCTACGAGCCCGGCTGGGAGCGCGGCTACACCAAGGCCGTCAAGGAGGTCACGAAAACGCCGGTCCTGCTCGTGGGGCGGATCACCCACCCCGGTGTCGCCGAGGACATCCTGCAGGCCGACGAGGCCGACGCCATCCTGCTGGCCCGCCAGCTCTTCGCCGACGAGCACTGGGTGCAGAAGGTCCGGGAGGGCCGCGAGGACGACATCCGCCGTTGCGTCGCCGCCAACTACTGCTGGCGCAGCGTCATCAGCGGCGGGCGCGTGCAGTGCGTCTACAACCCCGTCGTGGGCCGGGAGCGCCAGTGGGGCGAAGGCAGCCTCAGCGCGGTCGCCGCGGGTCGCAAGGCGCTCGTCATCGGCGGGGGCCCCGCCGGCCTGGAGTACGCCCGGATCGCTGCCGCGCGGGGACACGAGGTGGTGGTGGTCGAGCGGGAGGCCGAGACCGGCGGGCACGTGCGCTGGCACGCCCAGCTGCCCAAACGCTCCGAGTACGGCCAGATTGCGGTGTGGCTGGCGGCGCAGGCCGCCGGCAACGGCGCCGTCATCCGCACCGGCGAGAACGTGGACGAGGACAACCTCGACGCGCTGTTGGCGGCGGAGCAGCCGGATCACGTGGTCGTGGCCACCGGCTCGCACTACCGGCGCGACGGCTGGCAGGGTCAGACGGCGCAGCCGCTGCCGGGCTGGGAGACCGGGAACTGCGTGAGCTGGGTGGACGTGGCGACAGGCGCCGTCGAGCCGTCGGGTTCGGTGATCGTCATCGACGACCTCCAGGACGCCATGGCGCCGCTCACCGCCGTCAAGCTGGCCAACGCCGGCTGTGACACGAAACTCGTGACACGATGGCCGATGATCGGCATGGAGACGATCCCCGAGGTGTATTACCTCTGGGTCCGCCAGCACCTCTACGAGGCAGGAGTCGAGGTGCTGCCCGATCTCTTCGTGAAGGAGATCCGGGGCGATGCCGTGGACTTCCTGAACGTCTACGTGAACGACATCACCTCGACGCTGCCCGCCGACTGGGTCGTGATGGCCACGGGCCGGCAGTCCGACAACGACCTCTACCACGCGCTGCGGCGCCGCGGGGTCAGCACCGAGATGATCGGCGACGCCATCGCCCCGCGCACCACGTACGAAGCCGTCTTCGAGGGGCACCGCCAGGCGCGCAAACTGTGAGCGCGG
>JAPONU010000284.1 GCA_026713745.1 bacterium | reverse complement strand
GGCCGACCAGGGCGGCAACGTGCTGCTGTTCACGTCCATCGGCCTCGCCTTCGTGATCTACGGGGCGATCATCGCCACGTTCGGCACCGTCCTGCGCAAGGTGCCGGTGGGCCTCGGCAGCCGCATCGAATTCTCCGTTGCCGAGTTCGTGCTGGTTCTGGCGCTGGCCGCGGCTCTGGCGACGCTGGTGGGTTGGGTGCTCGCCAACCGTGCCCGGCGCGCCGAGCACCGCGAGGTGGCCGGCACGTGGGCCGGACTCTGGGCCGCCCGCGGGACCGGGCTGACGCTGGCCCTCATCACCGCCGCCGTCCTCGTCACCTTCGTGCTGGCTACCCAGAACGACGGATTCGGCACGGGGTCGCACAACGGCGTCGACATCGCCACCAGCGAGTTGGCGATGATCCTGATGTCGCTGGGGGCCGTGCTGAGCCTGCAGTTCTTCCTGTCGCTTACGCGTATGGGCCGCTGGCTACGCGCCGCGGCCTCGAACCCCTCCCTGGCAGCGGTACGCGGCATACCGGTGCGGGTCGTCTCGGGTGTGGTGTGGTTCATCGGCTCGGCACTGGCGGCCATGGCCGGAGTGATGATCGCGGTGCGCCGAGGCGGCGTCACCACCCCGCTGGGCTGGGAGAACATCCTGGTGATCCTGTCCGCGGCCGTCCTGGGCGGCACCGGCAGCATCATGGGAGTGATGGCTGCCGCCGTACTCCTGGGCTTGGCCATGGATGTGAGCGCGCTGTGGATCCCCACCGCCTACCGGCTGGTGGTGGCGTTCGGAGCGCTCATCCTCGTGCTGCTCGTGCGCCCTGAGGGGTTGTTCAGCACCCGCCGCCGGGCGGAGCAGGCTTCGTGAACACTCTTGCCGCCATCAGCGCTCTGGGGTCCCCGACCTTCTGGATGAGCCTGTTCATGCTCATCGGCATCTACGCCGCGGTCACCATGCTGCTGAACGTGGAGGCCGGATGGGGCGGCATGTGGGACCTCGGCATCGTGGGACTGCTGGCCATCGGCTCCTACACCTACACGATCGTGACGAACCCCCCCGGGGAATTCGATGTGGTCTATTCCCCCGGCTGGCCCGTCTGGGCGGGGATCCTCGCAGCCATGGCCACGACGGGGATCGTGGCCTTCCTCGTCGGGCTACCCGCTCTGCGAGCGAGGCGCGAATACTTCTTGATCATCACCTTCGCGTTCGCGGAGGTGTTCCGCCAGCTGGCGATCAACGTGCGCGACCTCACCCACGGCACCGTGGGTTTCAACAGCGTGGCGCGACCGTTCGAGAGCTTCTTCGAGAAAGACGCCCTGCGAGGCGTCCTGCTCGCCGTGACCTGGGCCGCTGCGCTGCTGGTCTACGCGCTGACCCGCCGGATCAGCCGCTCGGGCTACGGGCGGGCGCTGCGGGCGATGCGCGACAACGAGCCGGTGGCTCTGTCGCTGGGAATCCGGGTCAGCTGGCTGCGCCTGCAGACCTTCGTGCTGGTGGGCGTCGCCGTCGGCGGCGTCGCCCCGCTCTACCTGTGGTGGTTGCGCTACGTGGCACCCTCCGTGTTCGAGCCGCAGTTCACGTTCACAGCATGGACCGCGCTCGTACTCGGGGGCATCGCCAGCCGGTCCGGCGCTGTGCTGGGCGTGGGCGTCCTGCTGCTCTTCACCGAACTGATCGAGTTGATCGACGTGCCGGGGGAGCTTCGCAATCTGCACGTGGCCGTGCATCCCCTGGCCATCGGCCTGCTGCTGGTGTTGGTACTGCGCTTCCGCCCCGAGGGCCTGCTCTCCGAGCGCGGGACATTCGGGGCGCGAGCCCGCCAGACGACTGCTCTTGACGGAGCCGGTGCGGCCGTGGCGTCGCGGCTGCGGCGCTTGAGCCCGCGTGGCGATAGCGGGAAAGAGGAAACGTCATGACCGCCGCGGATGGCACGGGTAGCGGCGCCATGTTGAGCACGCACGGTTTGCACAAGGCCTTCGGCGGCAACGTGGCGGTGCACGACGTGTCTTTGGACCTGTACCCGGATCGCATCACCGCTCTCATCGGCCCCAACGGCGCCGGCAAGACGACGCTGTTCAACATCATCACCGGCTACGAACGACCCGATTCCGGTGGCATCACTTTCGACGGCCACCGTGTGGGCGGGATGGCCCCATGGCAGATCTCCCGGCGAGGGGTTGCACGCACGTTCCAAACACCCGTGGGCTTTCCCACGATGACGCTCTGGGAGAGCATGCAGGTGGCCGGCGCCTCGCACGCGGTGCTCACGGGGATGCTGACGACCCGGGGCCGGCGCGAGACCGCCGAATTGTCACGGCGGGCCGACGAGATCCTCGGGAACCTGGGGCTTGCCCAACTGCTCGACACCCCGGTGGACGAGTTGGCCGCCGGCGACCGCAAGCTGGCGGAGTTGGCGCGGCAACTCATGAGCCGGCCCCGCCTGCTGCTCCTCGACGAGCCCGCGGCAGGGGTCAACCCCGGTGCGATCTCGCGGCTCTCGGACTTGATTCGCGACGTTCATCGCAGCGGCATCGCTCTGATGATCATCGACCACAACCTCTCCTTCGTGCTCGACGTGGCGGACTACGTGCACGTCATGGCCAACGGGCGGATCATCGCCGAGGGCACCCCCGACGAGATCGCCGCCAGCCCCCTGGTGCGCCAGGTCTACATGGGAGTGGACGCGTGAACGACGAAGCCGCCACGAGCGCCTCGGCGGGCCAGTCGCCCGCTTCGAGCCTGGTGCTCAGAGAGGTGGACTCCGGCTACGGCGACCTGCCCATCCTGCACGGCGTCAGCCTCGAGGTGGCGCCGGCGGAGATCGTCGCGGTGATCGGACCCAACGGTGCCGGGAAGTCGACCCTGATGAAGACCCTGTTCGGGCTGCTGGCGCTGCGGGGCGGCACGATGACCTTCGGGGACGAGGACTTGGGGCAAATCGGTGCGGCGCGACGCGCCGAATTGGGCATGGCCTACGTGCCCCAGGAGGGCAGCACCTTCCCGGAACTCACGGTGTACGACAATCTCGCCGTCAGCCTGCTGCGCGAGTCCCCGCTGGCTCAGAGCCGGCACATCAACCAGATGCTGGAATCCTTCCCGGCGCTGCAGGAGTTGCGGCGCGCCCGCGCCGGCACGCTGTCCGGTGGCGAGCGCCAGATGCTGGCCATCGCCTCGGCCATGATCTCACAGCCGCGGTTCCTGGCTCTCGACGAGCCCACAACCGGGCTCGCACCCTCGATCGTGCAGGAGCGCATCGCCGACATCGTGGCCGTCCGCGAGCGGGGCACATCGGTGCTGTGGGTCATCGAGGAGAGCCCGATGCTGTGCCTGCCGCACGTGGACAGGGTCTACGTGCTCAACTCCGGCGTGCTGGGCCCCTCCCAGCCGGCGGAGGACATGCTCGACGAGGAGCTGCTGCAGGCCACGTTCTTCGGCATCGACCACCATCGGGAGTAGCGAGACTTCGATCCAGGGGGAGCCATGACCACCACAGCGCCGGTTACGAGTCTCGACGACATCGGAGGCGACCCTCCCGACCTCACCAACTACTGGCACCCGGTGCTGGAATCGGCCGAGGTGACCGCGGACGCGCCGATCGGGTTCGACCTGCTGGGGCGGCAACTGGTTGCCTACCGCGACAACGGGCAGGCCCGCGTCATGGAGGATCTCTGCATACACCGCGGGACAGCCCTGTCGCTGGGTTGGACGACGCCCGAGGGTTGCATCGTTTGCCCGTACCACGGCTGGGAGTACAACGGGGACGGGCGCTGCGTGAACATCCCCGCGCTGGAGCCGGGATCGCCCATACCGTCGGGGGCGGGGGTCAAGAGCTTCGCCACCACCGAGCGCCACGGGCTGGTCTGGGTTGCTCTCGCCGATCCGGTGGCGCCGATAACCGAGTGGCCCAGCGGCGAGTGGGAGGACCCCAACGTCGAGATCTGGTACAGCCACCGCTATTCGTGGCACGCCTCGGCGGCTCGGACCGTCGAGAACTTCCTGGACGTCTCGCACTTCCCGTTCCTGCACGACGGGCTGCTGGGCAGCCGCGACCAGACGGTGGTCGGGCCCTACGACGTGGCTGAAACCGACTACGGCTTCTACGTCAGCTACAAGGCGCTCGAGCCGGGCGGGGTGCACTCCCCCAGTGGAACCGAGGTGCACTGGGAGTACTTCCTCTGGCTGCCGTTCAGCGTGCACCTGCGCAAGGGCACCCCCGACGGCCATAGCACTGTGGTGTCGCTGGCGTGCCGCCCCACCAACGACGACTCCAACGAGCTGTTCCTCTGGCTGTCGCGGAACTACGACCTGGGCGTCGACAGAACCGGGTTCCACGAGTTCACCCACGAGATCATGGAGGGCGACCGCAGGGTCGTGGAGAGCCAGCGCCCCGTGCCGCTACCGGTCCGCCTCACCGAGGAACTGCACCTGCGCGGCCCCGACGCCGCCGCCCTGGCCTATCGCCGAGCCCTGGGCCCCATCGGGGGCATCTGACCCGACTCGCATCCAACCGGCGACAGTGTCCTGGCCGATCGGCGCTCCAGGACACCATCCACCTCCGTTGCGCCCGGTTCGGCGCGGCTTGTGCCAGCGACAGCTCCTCAGGCGTTGCGGGGAGGTGTGTCGATGCCGCGGGCGCGGCGTTCGGCCACGATGCTGTTGAACAGCGCCCGGGTCTCCTCGATGCTGCTGATGGGTTTGTCGGCGAAGCCGTCAAGCGGCCAACCGGGATAGGTCTCGTACTCGCGCGCATACATCGCCGCGCGCATCGTCACGGGGTGGAACGGCCTGGCCCGCACCCGGCGTAGTCCCTCGAGGTCGATGGGGCCCTTGATGGTGGCCTCCCCGGGGCCGTTGATCTTGTTGAGGATGCTGCCGTCGAAGTTGTGGATGGCCGAGTCGCCGTGGGAACCGTGCAGGCCCCGGGTGGCTCCCTCGTACATGCCGATGTTGGCCATGGCCAGGAAGCACTTGTTCTCGTATGCCCGTGCGGTCCGGAGCGACTCCCAGTTGCGCACGTCTCCGTGGCTCATGTTGTTGGGCTCCGAGGACAGGTGCAGGAGGATCTCGGCTCCGTTCATCATCGTGCAGCGGGCGTTCTCCGGGAAGCCCAACTCGCCACACGTGAGCAGCCCGATGTTGCCGATCTCGGTGCGGGCCACCGGGAACAGCGCCTCTCGACCGAAGCGCTCCACGAACTCGCTGTAGATGTCCGACGGCGTGGTGTAGGGGAAGACCCAGGCGTTGTTGTTGTTCTTCCAGTGCTTGATGAGGATCTCGCCCTGCGGACTCACGAGGAATGACGTGTTGAAGAACCGTCCGGGGAAGTCCGGGTGGACCTCCATCATGTTGGCGGCGATGTGGATGCCGCGCTGGCGGGCCTTGGCCGAGATCAGTTCGGTATAGGGGCCGGGGATGGGCGAGGCGATGTCGATCCACTGCTGCAGGCTCAGCTTCTCCCAGCGAGCGTTGATGGCGTACTCGGGGAACACCACGAGGCGCACGTCGGAGTTGCCGAAGGCGGTCACATAGTCGATCAACTCGAACATCCGGGAGAGGTTGGTCCGGATGTCGTCGTCGCGCTGGCTTGCATCCAGCGACACGGCCCGGGCGCGTGCCTGGATGCAAGCGACCTCATAGTGCGTGATGTCACTCATCGTGCGTTCGCCTCCTGTCGTCGATCGCGCTTCGGCTCTTTCAGAACCCGGCCGCGGTGGCCTCGCGGCGGTGGTCCGCGGCAGCCAGCAGGCCTCCCCCGCCATCGGTGCCGACTGCCACGACGCTGCCGAAGATGTCGGTGTCGTCCGGCACCGCGACACGCACGTCATGGCCCCGCCGGCGCAGGTCGTCGCCAACGGCGGCGCCGAAGCCCTGCTCCAGGTAGAGCTGGCGGTTGGGTTCGGGCCGGCGCGGGGCGCCCGACAGCCACCGCGGGCTGTCCACCGCCGACTGGAGATCCATATCACAGTCCACAGCGTTGACGACCACCTGGAAGTTGATCTGCACCTGCCCCCTCCCACCAGGCGTAGCCCCGGTCATGACAGCCACACCGTCACGCTCCACCAGGAACGCGCTGAGCGTGTGCAGCGGCTTGCGGCCGCCGGTGATCTCGTTCGGGCCCAGACCCACGACCTGATTCGCCAACCGGTCGTTGAGCAGCACGCCTGTGGTCGGCTCGAGCACCCGCGAGCCGAACTCGTTGAAGAGGCTGTGAATCAGCGTCACCGCGCTCCCCTGTGCATCCAGGACCGTAAGACAGGTCGTGTCGCTGCCCGCCACCCCGGCGATGGGCTGCCGCAAATCCTCCGGGGAGAGCGCGAAGAGTTGTTCGCAACGTCGATCAACGTGCTCGTCGGACAGCAACTCGGCGACACGGGCAAGTGACCGCGGGTCGTCGCTGAGCGTCGCCAGAACATCGGCGAACGCCGCGTGCTTGCAACGCACCATGGCATCGACACGCACAGGGTCATCGAATGTCAGCGCCCCGAGCCCCAGCCGCTCATACATGCGGAGCTCCTGCAGCATCACGCAGCCGAGCGACACGGGGGGTTGCGTGTACACCGCCGTGCCGCGGTAGCCGGCACGGATCGGGTCGACCCACGAACTGGTGTGACGGTCCAGGTCTTCCTCGGTAACCAGACCGCCACCGGCGCGCACGACCCCGGTGAGCGCACCCGCCGGGCGGCCTCGATAGAAGGCGTCCCGCCCACCGGCGGCCACGGCCTCAAGCGTCTCGGCCAAGTGCGGCTGCCGGAACGACTCGCCGGCGCTCGCTCCGTTGCCATCCAGCAATGCCGCCAGCGGGGTGCCATCGGCGAGTGAGGGCCGCACCCTGGCGATCGCTCTGCTCAGCTCCCCCGACGGTGCGAACCCCTCGCCGGCGTACTCCACGGCAGGTTCGAAGAGTTCGTCGAGCGGCAGCGTCCCGAAACGGTCGCGGGCCTCGCACAAGGCATCCACAAAGCCGGGTACTGCCACAGACAGCGGCCCGAACCGCGGGATCACTGAGCCATCGCCGTTGCCAGGACCGAGCGCCGCGGGCGCCGCTCCACTGCCGTTGAGCGCAACGGTCGTCCCGTCAGGTGTGCGGATGAGCCAGAAGGCGTCACCGCCCACGCCGCACCAGGGGAACTCCACGACGCTCTGGACCGCGGCGGCGCAGACGGCGGCGTCGACGGCATTGCCGCCGCGCCGGAGGATGTCGAGCGCGGCACCGGTGGCCGCCGGGCTCCCGGCGGCCGCGACCCCCATTCGGGACAGCAGGACTCCCTGCCCGCGCCGGGTGCCCAGAGTGGTTGTCACTCCACCACCGCGACCACTTCGATTTCCACGAGCATCTCGGGGTTCTTCAGGCGGCCGACGAACGCGGATGATCGCGGTGGGCGGGGTTCGGGGAAGCGCTGCTTCCACACTTCATTGAGAGGACCGGTCCCGGTTCCCTCCTTGATGAAGACCGTGGCCTTCACGACGTCGCCCAGCGTGGCCCCGGCCTCCCTGAGGATCCCCTCGATGTTGCGCAGTGCCCAGTCGGTCTGCTCTCCGATGTCGCCCATCTGGCCGGTGTCCCGATTCCGACCAGCCTGGCCGGACGTGAAGATGAGGTTGCCGACCCTGATTCCCTGATTGAAGGGGCCCGTCGGGTTCGGCGCACCGTCGGTGCTGATGATCGTTCTGTCCATGGCTCAACCTTTCTCCCAGGATTCCGACAGCGTCACCTCCGACGACGGGGGCGTGATCTGGCCGTGGAGATGGCACGCCACCCGGTGCCCCGCCGCGTCGCCGCCGGCGTCACCGACAAGTTCGGTGTCGGGCGGGATGAGGCGGCAGGGATCGTCGACTGCGTACGGGCAGCGGCTGTTGTACCGGCAGCCGGCCGGGGGGTTCAGCAGGCTCGGCAGGTCCCCGGCTGCGAGGCGATCCACGAGTTGCAGACGTTCGCGGGCCTGGTTGTCGGCGCGCAGGATTGCCGCCACGAGTCCCTGCGTGTAGGGATGCCGGGGCTCGGAGAAGATCCGCTCCACCGGACCCTCCTCCACGATGCGACCCAGGTACATCACCGCCACGCGATCACTCAGGTGGCGCACCACGGCCAGATCGTGGGCGATGAACAGGAACGACACGTCGAGGGTGTCGCGCAGATCGGCCAGGAGGTTCAGGATCTGCGCCCGGATGGAGACGTCGAGAGCCGACACCGGCTCGTCGCAGATGACCAGGGAAGGACGGGTGATCAGAGCCCGGGCGATGCCGACCCGCTGCTGCTGGCCTCCCGACAGCTGCACCGGCCGGCGCCCGTGCAACTCCTCGGGGAGTCCGACGAGATCCATCATCTCGCGTACCTGCGCGGCCCGCTGAGCAGCGTCGCCCAGGCGGTGCACCTTCAGCGGCTCGTCGATGATCCTCCCGACTGTCATGCGCGGGTCCAGCGACCCTCGCGGGTCCTGGAAGATCATCGGGCAGTGGCGGCGCACCGAACGCAACTCCTCACCGCCGAGGTCGCCGAGGTCGCGGCCCAGCAGCTTCACCTGCCCCTCATCGAACGGGATCAGCTTGAGAGCGGCACGGGCCAGCGTGGACTTGCCGCAACCGGTCTCCCCGACGAGGCCGAGTGTCTCGCGCCGCCCGATCCTGAGGGACACGTGATCGACCGCCGTGATGGGGCGACCATCGGCACTCTCGAACCGCACGACCAGGTCGTCGACCTCGAGAACCACCGCGTCCGGTCCTGCCGGCTGCGGTGGTGACCCTGCGCCGCTCACTTGACCCTGCCGGAGGATGGCTCAGCGCTCTCGCGGCGACGACGCAGTTGCGGCGACCGGGCCGGCTGCGCAGAGCGCGGGCCGTCGCTCACGACGGAGTCTCCCAGGGACGCCCGGGTGTAGTGAGCCGCGCGGCGCGCTCGGTTGCCAGCCAGCAGGCACTCTCGTGATGCGGTCCCAGACGCACCAGCGGCGGGCGGTCGTTGTGGCACCGCTCCTCCGCCAGCCCGCAGCGCGGCGCGAAGGGGCAGCCGCTGATCTCCTCGGTGAGGGCGGGGGGCTGGCCCTCGATGGGCCGCAGCCGGCCACCCATCCGATGGTCGAGGCGGGGGACGAGACGCAGCAGGCCCTCGGTGTACGGGTGGTTGGCCCGGTCGAAGAGGTGCTCGATCGTGCAGTACTCCATCGGCTGAGCGGCGTACATGACCAGCACCCTGTCGACGGTCGCGGCGACCACGCCGAAATCGTGGGTGATCATGATGAGGGCGATACCCAACTCGCGCCGCAGTTCGTCCAGCAGCAGCAGGATCTGCGCCTGCACGGTGACGTCGAGGGCTGTGCTCGGTTCGTCCGCGATCAGCAGCTTCGGCTCGCAGGCGATGGCGATGGCCACCATCACCCGCTGGCGCATGCCGCCGCTGAAGCTGTGCGGCAACTCGTCGCAACGCTTGGCGGCGTCGGGGATCCCGACCCTGTCGAGTAACTCGATGGCACGCTTGCGGGCCTGCGGCCGGGTGGCCCCCGTGTGGAACCGGATCGACTCCGCCACCTGCTCACCGACCGGCATGACAGGGTTCAACGAGGTGAGCGGATCCTGGAAGACCATGCCGATCTTCCCGCCGCGGATCCGGCTGAGTTCGGCCTCGGAGATTCGCAGGAGGTCGCGCCCTTCGAAGAGGATCTCACCGCTGAGCGTCACATCGTCGAACAGGCCGAACAGCCGCAGGATGCTGAGCGAGCTGACCGTCTTGCCGCTACCGCTCTCACCCACGATTCCGAGAGCCTCGCCGGCGTCGACGCTGAACGAGAGCCCGTCGACCGCCCGCACCACACCGTCGCGGGTGGCGAAACTGACGCACAGGTCCCGCACTTCCAGCAGGGGCGTGCTCATGCCGCAGCCCCTGCGTATTGCTCGAAACGGCGCGACAGGATGTTCAACGACAGCACGGTGATGCTCAGCAGCACGCCGGGCAGGATCGTCAGCCACCACGCCACGGTGAGCAATGGCCGCCCGTCGGCGATGAGGAGCCCCCAGGTGATGTCCGGAGGCTGAACCCCGACGCCCAGGAAGCTGAGCCCCGCTTCGGCAAGCATGACGTGTCCGATCTCGACCACGAACAGCACGAGGATGCGGGGGACGACGTTGGGCAACACGTGCCGGCCCAGCACCGCAGGGGTCGAGCAGCCGGTGGCCACGGCGGCTTCGATGTAGGTGGCCTGCTTGATCTGGAGCGTCTCGGCCCGGACCACCCGGGCGAAGATCGGCCACACGAGTGTGGGCAGCACGATGATGAGGATCGTGACGCTCGGCCCCAGCAGGCTCAGCAGCAGGATGGCCACCAGGAACATCGGCATGGCCGTCTGGGCCTCGCCCAATCGCATGATAAGGCGGTCCCAGAACCCCCCGAAGTAGCCCGCCAGCATCCCGAGGGTCACCCCGATGCCCGTGCCCAGCAGGGTCGCCACGATGGCGATGTAGAACGTGAGCCGGGCCCCCTGCACCATCTGGCTGAACAGGTCGATACCCAGGGAGTCGGTTCCGGCCCAGTGGGAGCCGAGAGTGGAGTCGCTGAAAGGTCCAAGCAGGCGGTTGCGGGGATCCAGCCTCTCGGCGTCGTAGGGCGCGAAGAAATCGGGCGCGATGGCCCAGGCCGCCATGAGCGCCAGGAAGGCCGCGAACCCCCACCAGGCGCGGCCGGCGGCGATCGTCGAGAGACGCCGGTTGACCGCCGTGAGCGGCGCGCGGAGGCGCGACGCGGAGCGATCGGTGTCGACGACGTTGACCGGCATCAGCTGGCCTTGATGCGGTTGTCGATCACCCGGTAGAGCAGATCGACGATGAGGTTGGCGACGATGACGAAGGCGCCCGCGATGATGACGGCGGCCTGCAGCACGAAGAAGTCCTGGCGATGTGCGGCATTGATCGTCAGCGTGCCGATGCCGGGCCAGGCGAAGACGTACTCGATGGCGAAGACCGCGCCGCCCCAGAGCCGTACGTACTCCCATCCGGCGATGGTGGCGGTCGTAAGGCCCGTGTTGCGCAGCACGTGACCCCACAGCACCCGGCGGTGCGGGAAGCCCTTGCTGCGCGCCACCCGCACGTAGGGCTTGGACATCTCCTCCACGGTCGCCGAGCGGACGAGTTGGAAGATGCGCCCGCCGTGCACTATGGCGATGGTCAGGGCGGGCAGCACAATGCTGCTGGGCCCGATCCGTCCGGAGGTGGGGAAGATCCCGAACTGCACGGCGAACACGACGATCAACAGCAGGCCGAGCCAGAAGTTGGGCACCGACAGCGCGGTCACCGAAAGGAAGTTGCTGCCCCGATCGAACAGCGAGCCGGGCCGCGAACCAGCCAGGATCCCCCCGATGATCCCGAAGACGGCCGCGCCGACGATGCCCACGAGGGTCAGCTGAACCGTGTCGGGCAGTGCTTCGCCCACCGCCTGGAGCGCCGGCCGCTGCTGCCACATGGACTCGCCGAAGTCGCCGGTGAAGACATCGGCGAAATAGCTGCCGAATCGCTCGTGGAATGGACGATCCAGGCCGAAGTTGCGGGCGATCCGCTCGATTTCCTCGTCGGTGGCGTCGATCGGGGCGTAGACGAGGGCCGGATCCCCGACGACGTGCGCCAGGATGAAGATGATCGCCACGACGAGCACCAGCGTGATGACGCCGTCGCGGAGACGTCGCAGCAGCAGCGGCCCCAACCCTCCGCCGGTCCGGCCCCGGCGGGGCCGGACCGGCAGGGGTGAGGTCTTCTCGACGGCTGTCACCGCCGGCTCACGTGGGCACCGTCAGGCGGCACCCCGTCCTGCAATCGCTAGGTGCCTACCCGAAGCTCATCTCGCGGACGTAGTACTCGTCGTCGAGACGCGGCTCCCAGTTGAGGAACTCCGACATGCCGTAGATGAGGTCCTGCTGCAGCAGGTAGATGGCGTGCGGGTTCTCGTGCAGCCGGGCCCAGGCCGCCTGGTAGGCGGCGTTGCGGGCGCCCTGGTCCACAACCGTCGCACCGATCTCGTACTGCTCGGTGACGAACTCGTCGCAGATCTTGCTTGAGCGGCCACCGCAGGTCACGTGGCTGGCGACACGGGCGGCGTCGAACCACTCGTTGGAGTTCCAGCCGTACTTGAGGTCCAGCGCATCTGGCTCGGTTCCGGGGACACGGCCCGCGCTGCGGTACTCGTTCCACTCCCACAGCCGGAGCGCCACATCGAGACCGATGTCGCGGAGTTGCTGGGCGATGAGTCGACCCGACTCCTCCGCCCGCAGGTAGCGGCCGATCGGAATGTTCAACGTGACCTCGAATCCGTCGGGATAGCCGGCCTCCGCCAGCAGCTCACGCGCCCGGTCGGGGTCGTACGGGTACGGCCCGACGTCGGGGTTGAAGCCTGTCGAGCCCGGCGCCATGTGCTGTGCCTGGTTCGGCTTGCCGAATCCCTCGTAGATGGTCTCGGCCAGCAGTTCCTTGTCGATCGCCAGGTTCATGGCGATACGAACCTCAGGCGAGGACATCTCCGGTATGTAGGTGTTGAAGGCGATGTAGCTGAACTCGGTGGCCGCGACGCTCTTGAACTGCGGGACCAGGTCCACTTGCTCGGGGAGGATGTCCAGCACGAGGTGGACCTCGCCGTTCTGCAGGGCGGCCAGCGCCGTCTGGGCGTCGGGGATGACTCGCACGGTGAAGCGCGGGATCGTGCCACCGTCACCCCAGTAGTCCGGGTTGATCTCTCCAATGATGGACTCGCCGCGGTTCCATTCTGCGAAGCGGTACGGGCCAGTCCCGATCGGGACCTCGTTCTGCTCATCGCCCGCGCCGAGCGGCACCATCGGCACCTGCGCCATCTGCAGCGGGAGGATGGAGTTGGCTCCGTCAGTGAGGACGCGAATCGTGCTGTCGTCCACGACCTCGGCCCCGACGATGCCCCGGATGTAGGAGCCGCGCTGGGTCTCGAAGTCCTCCGCCACCATGCGGTTGACGCTGTAGGCGGCGGCCTCACCGTTGAACGGCGAGCCGTCGTGGAAGGTCACTCCCGGACGGAGCGTGAACTCCCAGGTGGTCTCGTCCACGTTCCGCCAGTCGATAGCCAGACCTGGGCCGAGCTGGGCGTCGCTGCCACGGAACAGCAGCGCCTCGTTGATGTTCCCGGTCACGACGCGCGAGGAGCGGTCGTTGACGACCTGCGCGTCCAGGGTGGACGGCTCGGTGGTCACAGCGATGACGATCTCGTCGCTCGGCATGGGCACGGTCGCCTCCGGCTCGGGCTCGGGCGGCGGTGGCACGGCCAACGCCTCCTCCAGAGCGGACTGAGCGGCAGCAGCCTCGGCCGCCGCGGCTTCGGCGTCGGCCCGCGCGGCTTCGGCCTCGGTCTGCGCGGCACCCAGGGCGGCCTGTGCTTCCTGTGAGGCGCTCTGCGCATCCGCCAAGGCGGTCTCGGCGGCAGCCAGGGCAGCCTCGGCGGCGGCGACGTCGGCCGCGTTCCCCTCGGCAGCGGCCCGGGCCACGTCGGCAGCAGCCGCAGCGGCATCCGCTGTGGCCTGAGCCTCCGCCGCGGCCGCAGCCGCCGCGTCGGCGGCAGCCCGCGACTCGCCCGCGGTTGCTTCGGCGGCACTCGCCGCGGCGCCGGCGGCACTCGCCTCAGCGCCGGCGGCACTCGCCGCGGCGCTGGCGGCGGCCGCATCGGACCGCGCCTGGGTGTCCTCGGCGGGGCCGGTATCACCTTCGGCACACGCCGCCGCCAGCAGCGCGACGGACGCCAGCAGGGTTATCAAGAGCCGGGGCACGGCTCGTCTGCGGATAGCTGTCATGGTTTCCTCCTCGTTTGGTACGAATGCGGTCCAACTCCGGCGGCCGACCTCGGCGGCCGCGCGGTCATGTCTCTGCCTCCTCGGTGGCGACGAGGTCGGCGTAGGCCGCGGCGATGGCGGCGGAGAGTTCGTGGTCAGCGGTCGGATTGCCGCCGCCGACGCCGACGGCGCCGACGAACTCCTCCCCCTCGAACAGCGGGTAACCGCCCGGGTTCAGGGTGATCTCCCCGGGCAGCACGCTCACGAGGCTCTGCGGGAAGAGTGGCCGCTCCTTCCAGCGTTCGATGAGTTCGGCCGTGGGCTTGCGGAAGGCGGCGGCGAGGCGGGCTTTGCCCATCGCCATGTAGGGGCCGTGCCAGGAGCGGCCACGAGCCAGCGCCACCGGATGCCCGGCGGCGTCGGACACCGCGATGGTGGCCACCATGTCCCGCTCGGCCGCCAGGCGACGGCCGGCGGCGATTAGCCGCAGGGCGCGCTCAGTCTGCACGGGCACCTGCTATTGCCGGTTCCTGCTGATCCGACCAGGGATCCGAGAGCAGTCGGAGGTACCTGGCGGCGTTGTCACCCATCAGCTTGCCCATGGCCGCGGCGCCGAGAACCGGCTCCCACGCCAACACCCGGTCGGTGCTCTCGGGGTAGGTGCACTCGGGATGCGGGAAGTCCGAGGCGTACATCAGCACGCCGTCACCGAGCAGGTCGTTGACCGCCTTGGTCATCTCGGGGCCCTCGTGTTGCTCGATGGCGCAGAAGACCCGCCCCATCCGGACGTACTCCATGGGGGTGTGCTTGAGGTCCTTGGGGATCGCCCCCTTGACGTAGTCGATCTGGCTGGTGAGTCGAATGATCCAGTTGGGCAGCCAGCCATGGCCGGTCTCCACGCACGCCACCCGGAGGTTGGGATAGCGGTCCAACATCCCGCTGATCATCACGTAGCTGATGAGCCGCTGCGCACCCCACACGTGGGCGGCGGTGCGGGCGACGGCCACGTTTCCCCAGATGTCCCGGTAACCGGGGAAGTAGGGAGCCTCGTAGAAGAAGCTGTGGTGAATGATCGGCAGGTCGGCCTCGTCCATGGCCTGCCAGACCGGCTCGTTGCCGGGATCGTCGGCGGGAAGCCCCTCGGGCAGCACGGGCCACACCGCGGCCAGCCATTCCCGATCGGCGTGCTCGCGGATCATGGCGGCGGCCGCCTGCGGATCGGCACAGGGCGCCAGCAGGAGGCCCTTCAGCCGGCGAGGGTCGGCCGAGCAGTAGTCGTCCATGTAGCGGTGGTACGCCCGGTACATGGCGAGGGCCAGGGACAGGTCCAGTGCGGTCGAACCAGGCGCCCAGGTCCCGGGGATCAGCACGTTGATGTCGACGCCCTCGACGTCCATGTTCTCGAGCCGCCCGGTGGCGTTGCCGTGCTGGATCCCATCCGCGATGGGCTTGATGGCCAGGTTCCGGACCCGCCCCTCGAGAGCGCCACGGGCACCGGCGCCGCGGGTCGCCGGGTCGTCGGTGTCCTTGTGTCCTGCCACCCGGTTGTACGGATACGGGTTGACCCGCACGACGCCGTAGGGCTCGGTGGGATGACCCCGGCCCGGGGTGGGCTTGGTGACGCGCACATGGGGCGTCAACTCCTCCCGGCGCTCTCGCAGTTCCTTGTCGGCATAGAGCATCAAATGCTCGATCGACGGGGTGACGTGAGTGTCGGAGTCGATGACCCGGTATCCCTGACGCACTGTCTCAGCCTTTCGTTCGGTTGCTCTCGTCGTCGACGCTCGTCGAGATCAGAATGGGGAGGGCATCACCCGTCTCGTCGACCTCTTCGGCACCGTGGGTTTGGGAAGCCACGATTGCCGCCACGAGATCGGTCTCCACCTTGTCCAGCAGCGCATGCATCCGCTCCGCCGCAGCGTCGGAGTCACCGGCCTCGATGGCCTCCAGCAGCGCCGAGTGCCCGTGATGGCCTGACCCGATCCGGGGGCTGTGACGGTGCGGGCCGAAGACCCGCCAGAAGGTCGGCAGCTTGAAGAAGACTTCGCGAGCGGACTGGAACAACTGGTGCAGCACCTCGTTCCCCGACGCCTTGGCGATGGCCGCGTGGAACTCGGGATCCGCGGCGTGGTAGGCCTGCGGATCGTCGGTGTCCATGCGCGCCAGCTTCTCGTGCAGATTGGCCAGGTCGTCGGCGGTCCGGTTCAGCGCGGCGAGCCGGATGGCGTGAACCTCGATGAGCTTGCGCACCTCGTACACCTGCTGGACCGACTCGCGGGAGGCAACGGTGGCGAACCCCAGCGCCATCGGCCCGACGCTGTTGGGGTCGCGCACGACCAGTGCCCGGCCGTCGCGCGCCACGAACCCGGCGGAGACGAGGCCCCCGATGGCCTCGCGCACGGTCGTGCGACCCACCCCGAAGGCCTCGCCGATCTCGCGTTCGGACGGCAACCGCCGGCCCGGTGCGAGGCGTCCGGAGAGGATCTGCTGGCGGAGCTGATCGAACAGGCGATCCGCCAGGGTCTCGCGGGAGAGCTTCATGTGGCCAACGTGCCGGAGCGCTCGACGGCGGGAGCGCCGTTGCCGGCGGCGTCCGGCGCACCGGCGGCCAGCCAGGGAACACGGGAGGTGCCGGGTGTCGTGTCGGCTTCGGCGGGGTCCAAGTCGACCCGGCTGAATGAGGCACGGGTGAACCGCTCCCGCTCCGCCAGGGGCACCGTGGCGTCTATGCACACCTTGGTGCGCACTCCCCCGTCGGAGACGCGCACGTACTCGTGACCGCGCATGCCCGGAAGCAGCGTGATGTCACGTGACGCCTCCACGCGGGTGGCCACCGCGTACTCCACGTCGTGGGGGTCGGTGATGTCGATGTCGTCGTCCACGACGATGACCTGGTCGAGGTCCTTGAGGGCGGCGAACGCTGCGAGCATGGCGTTGCGCTGGAAACCCTCGTCGCGGCTCGATCGCTTGGCCACCTGCACGACGAGGTGGAAACGGTAGAGCCCGCCGGCGGTGAGTTCCACGTCGGTCACGATGGGAACCGCTCGGCGCACCGCGCGCAACGCACCGGCTTCCAGCACGTGCTTGCGCAGGATGATCGTCTCCCGCCCGGCTCCGCTGATGGCGTGATAGACGGGGTCGCGGCGCATCGTCATGGCGGTCACCTCGAAGACCGGCGACGGCCCCGAGTCCGAGAGGTAACCCACGAACTCGGCGAACGGGCCTTCGTGCACCATGCGGTCGGGGTGGATGACGCCTTCCAGGACGATCTCGGTCTCCGCGGGCACGGCCAGCGGAACCGACACGCAGTCGATGAGTTCGAGTGGGGCGCCGCGCAATCCGCCCGCGGCGGCGCGCTCGTCGGCGTCGGGAGGCATCTGGGAGCCCATGTAGGCGCCGGCATACGTGAGCGCCACGTCGGTACCGAGACAGACCGCTATGGGCAGCGACTCGCCGCGCTCGGCTGCCCGTTCGCAAGCGAAGCGGAGGTGGCGCCCGTAGTCCAGCTTGAGGCCGGTGTGGCGCTCGCCCAGCAGTTGCAGGCGATGGAACGAGGCATTGTGCACGCCCGTGGCGGGATCGCGCACCAGGATCACGCCGGCGGTGATGAAGCGGCCACTGTCGTCGGGGGTGTGGCGCAACACGGGCAGCTGCCGGCCCAGGTCGATATCGGCGGCGTCGAGGACGATCTCCTGCGCCGGGCCGCCGGAAGTGTGTACCGGTTCGATCGGCTCATCGAGCGCCCGCTGCATGACCGAACGCATCCCGTCGCGGTCCAGCCCCAGCGCGGTCCGGCAGTTCTCGTCGCCACTCAGGAAGTTGCCGAGCACCGTCATCTCGTGCCCGCCCGCGTTCTCGAACAGCAGCGCCGGCCCGCCGTCGAGCGCTTTCATCACGCCGGCGACCTCGTCCTGCAACGCCAGCGGCTGGGTGACCTTGACGAGGCGCCCAGCAGTGTCGAGTCTCCGCAGCGCCGTGCGGAAGGAACTGTCGATGGCACCGATGTCGTCGACGGTCACCGCACCCAACCCCGCCTGCTCCTCACGTGCCACCCCCGGCTCGGCGTAAGCTGCTTGTAGGACAAACTGACCTTACTCCAGTCACCCATCCGGTGCCATCGAGAAGGATCGCGGATGACACGTGGATGGTTCCGAGGCCTCAACCTCGGCCAAGGGCGCTACAACATCCGTGCACTGCGCTCGCCGGGGTTCCGGCGCTACGCCGCCGTGCAACTGCTCTCCAGCACGTCGGTGGCGTCGCAGATGGTGGCGGAATTGTGGCTGGTCTACCAGATCACCGGTCAGGCACTGTCGCTCGGGACGAGCACCGCCATCCGCACTGCACCCGCCCTGGTACTGGCCGGCGTGGCCGGAACGCTTGCCGACCGCTTCTCCCGCAAACTTCTGCTGACGGTGACGCAGGGTGCCCGCTGCGTACTGGCGGCGGCCTTCGTGCTGGTCACGCTGGGCGACCTCCCCTCGATCGGCACGGTCTACCTGCTGGTGCTGGGATTCGGTTGCATACACGGCATCGATCAGCCGATCCGCCGGGCAATCGTGCGCGACGTCGTGGACCGCAGCGAGTTGCCCAGTGCCGCCAGCCTGCATACCGCCACGATCTCCACCGGCGGGATCATCGGCCCACTCTGCGCCGGTCTGCTCATGACGACCGTGGACCCGGTTGCCGCCTTCGTCTTCAGCTCCGCCTCGGCGCTGGCAGCAGTCGGGGTCGTGCAAGCCTTGCGATTCGTCACCGACACGGGCGAGGGATCGCCGCGGGTCTCTCGGGCCGACGCCGCCCGGGACCGCGCGACGACGGGGGCCACGCCGGGATCCGAGGCAGGTGACGACGCCGGGTCGCCGGCAGGGGGCGGGACCGCTGGAACCCGGCGAGCACCTTTGGCCCTCATCTGGTCGCCCGGCTTGCGACCCACGTTCATGTTCCTGCTTGTCCTCAGCGTGTTCGCCATGAATCTCAACGTGCTCCTGCCTGTGATCGCCGCGGAAGTCCTGGCCGGAGGCGCGGGTACGTACTCGCTGTTGCACACGTTCCTGCGATCGGGGGCGCTTGTGGGTTCTCTGCTGGCAGCAGTGTCGGCCACCCGCACCACGGACCACCGCCGCATATTCGGTGCTCTGTTCCTCTGCGGGGCAGCGCTCATGTCGGTTGCCGGGGGGACACTGCTGGCCGTCGCCGCGGTCACGATCGTTGCCACCGGTGTGTGCGTCGGGCTGTTCCTCTCGATGGCCGGCGCCAGCGTGCAGACGGGTGCCGACCGGGCCCTTCAGGGTCGCCAGGTGGCCGTGTACTCTTTCATCTTCATCGGGGGACGCTCGCTGGGCGCCCCGCTCATGGGTTGGCTGGCGGATCAACTGGGCACGCGGTGGACGACGATGGTGCTGGGCCTGGGGACGCTGCTGGGCGCGCTGGTCGTCCACGCGACGCTGCGGCGGCGCCAAGGCGCCCCCCCGCCGGCAGACGTCGCCGTGCACCCCGGCCGCACGGGTTGAGGAGGCCTTCAGGCCCCTGCTTCGCCCGGACCGCCGTAGGAGTCGAGCACGCGGTCCACGAGCGCGGTGGCTCCGTCCCAGTCGTAGCGGCGGAAGGAGTGCCCCTTGGTCACGAAGGTGGCGCCGGCGTAGAACATCTCGTACTGCACGTGACGTGAGCCGAACTCCGAGCCGATGGCGTCCCACGCCAGCTTGAAGAGCTTCACCCGCTCGTCCGCGGTGGCCGCCGGCGACTGCTGCGTCCGGCCGATCAGCGAGCGGAGTTCAGCGTTTGTGTAGTCGGCCACCGAGGACGGCAGCATGATCACCCCGCCGCCGGCGAGGTCGCGCAGCCGGGTCGTGAAGGTGCTGTAGAGCTGCTGCGTGATGACCTGCGCCGTGTACATCGTGTGCGCGTGGGGCACGAAGTAGCCGTCCCGCATGCCGCCCTCGATCTCCATCGCCGCCACGAGGCCGCGCACCATCTGGGCCTCGGCGGCGATCTGGCCGAGCGTCTCGCGCACCTGCGGGATGGCCAGCAAGCCGTTCGTCTCGGCGATGCGCATGGCGAGGCCGGCCAGGAACCGCATCTTCACCGACAGCCGCACCTGCGCCTGGTAGTTCTGCATGACGTGGGCGGGCGTTTCGTGGAACTGCGCCAGCGCCATCGTCACGTCCTGGTTCACCAGCACCCGCTCCCAGGGAACCTTGGCGTCGTCGAAATAGATGATCGCGTCGTTCTCGTCGTAGCGAGCCGACAGCGGGTAGTCGAACACCGACGGGGCGGCTGCCTCGTAGGAGCGGCGTGAGATCACCTTCAGCCCCGGCAGGTTCATGGGGGCCACGAACGAGATGGCGTAGCGGGACTCGCCCGGCTGCAGCGGCTGGATCGACGTCACAAGCATCTCGTTGGCCATCACCGCAGCGGTTGCCAGCATCTTGGCGCCGCGCACCACGAGCCCCTCGTCGTCGGAGTCCACGACGCAGGTGGTGAGGTACGGATCCTTCTGCTCGGAGGCCGACTTGGAGCGGTCCGCTTGCGGGTTGATGATCACGTAGGACAGGTAGACGTCGTTGTCGCGGGCGTAGGCGTAGTAGTCGGCGAGCGCGGCCGCCCGTTCGGGGTCGTAGGCCTCGAACCGCTCCATCCCCATGAACATGCCGGCGATCGTCGAGGCCACGTGGTCGGGGGAACGCCCCATGTAGCCCATGTGGATCTCGTTCCAGGCCTCCATCGCCCGGCGCCGCTCGACGAGCTCGGCGTGGCTGCGCGGGAGCTGCCAGATGCGGTTGTACGGACCGCCCCCGTCGCCGTCCCGATACGTCATGAGTTCGGCGTTCTGCGGGTCGACGGCGGCGTCGTAGAGCCGGCCGATTGCCGCGACCGAATTACGGTAGGAGCCGTCGGTGGTCACGTCATCCACCAACTCGCCGTCCAGGTACACCTGCCGGCCGTCCTGCAGCGAGCGGAGATGGTCAGCCCCGGTCTTCACGATGTCTCGACCTCCTTGTCCGGCCAATGTGCTGCGTGGTACGCGCTGTCGGTCAGCTCGCGAGGCTGCGGTAGTTGCCGCCGAAGAACACCAGGGGAGCCGCCTCGGGTGCCGAGCGGTACGCCACGACCTCCCCCACGAAGATCTCGTGGTCTCCCCCGTCGTAGACGGCGTACGGCCGGCACTCGAAGCCGGCGATGGCATCGGGGATGAGCGGCGCTCCCCCGTAGCCGATCTCAAGTTCCATCCCCGCCCACTTCTCCGCCCCGGTGGTGGCGAAGAGCTTCGACACGTCGACCTGTGTGGCCGACAGCACGCTGATGCCGTAGCCGGGGGCTCGCCTCAGCGCCGGCAGGCTCAGGGCGTCCCGGTCGATGCTGAACAGCACCAGCGGCGGGTCGAGCGAGACCGAGTTGAAGCTGGCGACGGTCAAACCGAACGGTTCGCCGTCCTCACCGGCAGCCGACACGACGGTAACGCCGGTGGCGAACATGCCCAGAGCGTCGCGGAAGGCACGGGACATCAGGACCCCTCCGCAGCCGCCCGGGGACTCTCCATCGCTCCCAGCGCCGCCAGTTCGAGAGCACTATCGGCGTCGTGGACGAGGCGAGAGGCGATACCGGCCAGCAGGTCGAAGGCGGCCACGCCGAGGTGGGCGAACAAGCGGTCGTTGATGGCACGCTGGCGTGGGGCCAGATCGGTGAGCAGCGCGACCGCATCCGCCGTCACGGTGAGAGACACCGAGCGGCCGTCCCGGTCCGAGGCCGCCTTGTGGACCAGACCGGCGGCGACCAGCTTGTTGACCTCTGCGGTCACGTACGGCTGGCTGAGGTTCAGATGGCGCGCCACCGATGTGACACCGGCCTCCGATCGCGCCGACAGATGCGCAATCGAGATGAGGATCGTGTACGCCGGACCGGACAGGCCGATGAAGCCCCCCATCCGCTCGCGGATCTCCTGGAGCTTGCCGGAGAACGCCAGGAGATCGTGCAACATGCGGCGGAACTGCTCGTCATCGCCGCCGTGCAGCAACTCCCGGCGTCCCGCGGTGAGCGGCAGTCGGGGGAGGACGGCGGCGGTCCGTGCGGCGCGAACCATAGGTAAACTATATATGTAGCTTATGGATATTGCCCCGTCAACCGCCCACCCGCGGACATCCCGAGCACCCGGGCATCGTTCCGTGGTCTCCTAGGCTCTGAGCACCGGCGACATCGCCCATGACCCGCGCAACGCAACAGATCGGATCCTCATGAGCCTCACCTTCACCGTGTCGGACGCCGGAATCGTGGTCGATGCCACCGCCGTGGTCATTGCCGGTTTCACCGGACGAGACCGAGCCGCCGTGGCGGAACACCTCGCCGAGCTCGCCGAACTGGGCGTTCCGACACCAAAGAGCGTTCCCAGCTTCTACGTCACACCAGGAACCTCCGCCGTCCAGCAGCCACGCCTGGCCATGGTGGGCGCCGAGACCTCCGGTGAGGCTGAAGCGGTTCTGGTCTTCGACGGCGACGACGCCTACCTGACGCTGGGCTCGGACCACACCGACCGTGCGGCGGAGGCCATCGATATCGCCCTGTCCAAGCTGGCCTGCCCGAAACCCCTGGCAACGGTGGTCTGGCGCCTCGAGGAGGTGGCCGACCACGCCGACGATCTCCTCGTGCGGAGCTGGATCACCGAGGACGGTGTCGAGTCGCTCTACCAGGAGGGTCGCCTCGGCGAGCTCATGGATCTCGGCGACCTCCTCGACGCCACGCCGTTCGCCGACCGACCCGACCGGTTCGTGCTGTTCACCGGTACGTTCCCCGCCCTCGGAGGCATCCGTCCCGCGGAGCGGTTCCGGGCAACTCTGGAGGATCCGGTGCGGGGACGCTCGCTCTCCCTCGACTACCGGATCGACGTGCTGCACGTGCTGCGGGCTCCCGGGTAGCCAGACGGGAGCCGCCGACGGCTTCGAACTGGCGGACGCGGCAGCACTCATCGAGCACTACCCCTCCGCCGCCGGGGCCATCGACCGCCTGGTGCGCCAACCTGCGCCCTGACGCCCGCGCAGCGCGCCAAATTCCCAACCACGCGCTGCAGACGTACGCTGGATCGCCCGTAGTCGAAGCTCACCGGGGGTCTTGATCGATGATCTCTAAGCCGCACCTGGAGTTCCACGCCCTCGACCTCGATGCCGGTTGGGAGGTTCCGGAGGGCTACCCCACCGGGATCGCACAGAAGATCCTGGCCGGCGAGTTGGACGAGGCCGCCCAGACGGGGAACCGCACGCGGTTGCTGCGCTTCGACCCGGGGGTCTACACCACGGTTCCGTTCCGTCACGACTACTGGGAAGAGGTTTACCTCGTGAGCGGCGACCTCTACGTGGACAGCGACGAGAACGGCGACGGGGGCGAGCGCTTCGAGCCCAACACCTACGCCTGCCGGCCACCGGGCGTCGACCACGGACCATTCCGCAGCGAGTCCGGCTGCCTGCTCCTCGAAGTGCACTACTACGAGGGCGGCTGAGGCGGACCGGGGAGCAGCGCCGTGCGCATGATCGTCGGCATCTCCGGCGCCAGCGGCGTGATCTACGGCATCCGGCTGCTCGAGGTGCTGGGAGGCGTCGACGGCATCGAGACGCACTTGGTGCTCACACCGTCGGGCCGGCTGAACATCGGCATCGAGACCGACCGCAGCGCCGCCGACGTGGAGTCGCTCGCCGACGTCGTGCACAACATCAAGAACATGGCGGCACCCATCGCCAGCGGCTCCTACCCCACCATGGGCATGGTCGTGGCGCCATGCTCGATGAAGACCCTCTCGGCGGTCGTGAACGCCTATTCGGACAACCTCCTCAGCCGAGCGGCCGAGGTGACGCTGAAGGAGGGACGGCGGCTTGTCCTGATGCCCCGCGAGTCGCCGCTGCACGCAGGCCATGCCCGGCTGCTGCACGAGGCCACGCTCATGGGCATCCACGTGGCCCCGCCCATGCCGGCCTTCTACAACGCTCCGCAGACCGTCGACGACATCGTCAACCACTCCGTGGGCCGTGTCCTCGACCTCTTCGGCATCGACCCCGGCATCGTGCGCCGCTGGTCGGGCCGCCCCCTTCGTCCCGACCGCTGAGGGCGCCGAGATACCGCCGGCGCCGCGACCGGGCGCGCTGGCCCGGCGATGCGCTCAGGAGAGACTCAGGCGTCCCAGGCTCGGCCTTCGATCTCGGCGCTGTGGCCGTGACGGTTGAGGAGATCCACGACGGCGTCCTGGGCGAAGCGGAGCCCGTCGTGCATCCCCAGGCGGAAGGGCGTGCTGCCCTTGGCCGCGTTGTAATCGAGTTCGGAGTTGATCCGCGCCAGCAGGCTCTGCAGGTCGTCCGTGACAGTGTCGCCGGAGGGAATGACCCGGTGCCCCTGGTCGGCCTGCAGGGAGTTGCCCGGTGGTGGCGATTTCGTTTCGGCTTCGAGCGAGCCGGTCGGCTGCTGCGATGTCGATCCGGCGTCGGGCCCGTGGAGCCGGAGGATCTCCTCGAGTTGCTCGGGGTCGAAGCCCACCACCGTGCGGTCTCCTGCGATCAATGTCGGGACGACGAGTTCGCCCGTCAAGGCGAGTAACTCGGCGTGTGCGTCAGGACTCTGGCGGATGTTGCGGTCGTCGAACTCGACGGAGTGCTCGTTCAGGTAGTCCCGAACGCGGCAGCACTCCTGTCAAGTGGGCGTCCGCGCATCGGTGTTCAAGCTGTAGAGAATCACCTGGTTCACGCTGTCGCTCCATTTCCTCTGCGCCCGGCAGTCGGTCAGTATCGAAGTCTCACATCGTAGATGACCATGCACAAGCAACATCTTCCGAACCCGTCACGCAACCTCGCCGACACGGTTCTTGAGCAGCGTCAGGTCGAGGTGGCTGTGGAGGGTGTCGCCTAGGCGGTCCAGGTCGCGGTTCCAGCGGGTGGTTTGGTCTTCGGTGTGGTCGGTGTTCCAGGCGAGCCAGTGTTGGAGGAGGGCTCGGCGGAAGTCGGCTTGGTCGAGGAGGCCGTGGATGTAGGTGCCGAGGATCTGATGGTCGGTTGAGCGGGCGCTGAACGGGTGGAGCGCCGGATCGGATTCGCTGTTGCCGTGGCGGATCTCGTAGCCGGAGTACTCGACGTCCTGCGGCCAGTTGGCCCGGCCGGTGACCTGCCGCACGAGCTTCTGCGGCTGGATCTCGGTGTCCGGATCCAGCCAGCCGAGTCCAGGGCTAGCAGCAGGACCCTCGACGCCGTGCGGATCCAGGATGCGACGACCCAGCACTGCAGTCCGCCGCAGATACCGAGCACCCGGCCGCCATAGCGGAGGTGACGCTCGATCGCCGGTACCCAGCCGCGTTCGCGCAGCCAGGTGAGATCGGCGGCGACCGCCTTCGACCTCGGCAGGATCACCAGGTCGTAACCGGTGAGTTCGCCGGGGTCCCGGAGCCAGGCGAACTCCACGGCCGGATCGGCCAGCAGCGGGTCCACATCGGCGATGTTGGAGGCCCGCGGGTAGTGAATGCCGCCGACCCGGAAAGGCCTGCAGTGCCTGGGCTCGCCCGATCTCACCGCCACCGGGGCAGGCGGCCGCGGCGTTGCTCATGTTCTGCGGCTTGAAGGGCGCCACGCGCACCCCCGAGCGCGCCAGCAGCCGGCACAGCCCGGCCACCAGCAGCGACTTGCCGACCCCCGAGGCCGTCCCCTGGACCATCAGGGCGCGAGCGGTCACAGGGGAATTCTCCTAGAGGAAGCGCCGGCGCGCGGCGCAGGCCGTCAGACGAGACCGCATTCCACCGTCGGCGTGTCGTCCCCGCCGACCAGCAAGTCAGCCACCCACCCGCCGTCCGCTCGGATGCTCTCCCTCTCCTGACACAACTGACGGCCGCCTCGGCGCGTGCCAGGGGCATCCCCTTGAAGCGCATCGGCGCGATCCTCGGCACGTCGGCACAGGATGCCCGGCAACGATACGGCGCCATCGTCGAACCGGCCGGACGACAAGCGCCTCACCTCGGAGACAGCGCCTCGGACTTCGAG
>JAPONU010000283.1 GCA_026713745.1 bacterium | reverse complement strand
GCCGCGCTGGTCGATGACGAGACGGCGCTCGAGGGGGAGGCGGATCCGGTGTCCGGCGAGATCGCCTGAGACGCGGCGGCCGTCGCTCGCAGCTTCAGCCGTGCTGGATTGTGGCGCTTCGCCGGCCAACACGCCCGTCCTGAATCGTGGGTCCAACGCAGAGCAGGCGCCGCTAGCCCACCTGTCACCCGGTTCCGGCCACCGTGTCGCTACCGGCACCCGCCGCGGCCGGGGCAGGCGCCGGTAGCTGGACCGCCCCTCGGTGGCGGGAACGCCTCGGACTCCACGAGATTCCGGCGGGCCAGGGGCAGGCGCCGGTAGCTGGACCGACCCTTGGCGGCGGCTGTGTGACGCCAGGTTCCACAGCCGTCGTGGGTCTCGCGGGGGACGATGTCGGGCGGCGTTCGTGGGAGATTTCCGACAATGTGGGCGCGCAAATGTTTGCTTTGAGGAGAAATATTGATATAATGGACACTAGTAAGTCTGGAAGCAAAACACCTGTCCGAGACTGGGAGGTCCTGGAGGCTCCTGGCGGCGAACCGGGGGCCGCGGAGCCTCCCGTTGAGCAGTCTCGGGTTGTTGATCCGGCGGCCTTGGAGTTGCAGCGGCGAGCCCGGGCTGCTGCGGCGAGGCATGTGGACCCCGCGACGCGGACGGTGGCGGAGTCCGAGGCGGCGGGCGAGTTGGGGTTCGTGGGCTCGTCCGCGTCGGTGGGCGACAGCGGCTATGTGGGCTGCGGCGACTGTGGCTGCGGCCGCGCGGTGTGTGTGGGGTCCCTGGACGTGGCCTCTGTGCGGGTGGGGGAGTTGCTGGACCTGATGGTGGATCTGGGCGAGGCGCGGGCCCGCCTGGAGGGCATGTTGATGGCGGTCACCGGCGAGGTGGCGCGCCGCAACGGCTGGGAGGCCGCCGCGTGGTTGATGCGCGAGTACAACCGGGTGCCGGCGATTCAGGCGCGCGCCGAGGCGGGCCTCGCCCACACGCTGGTCGCCGAGGGGCTCGATGAGACGCTGGCGGCTCTGTCGGCGGGGGAGATCATCCTGTCCCACGCCCGGGTGGTGGTCCGCGCCGCGCACAAGGACCACGCCCGCAGCGAGGAGGACCTGCTGGAGCTGGGCCGCGTGTACCCCTCCGATGTGGTGGGGCGCCACATGGTGGTCCACGACCGGGCGGCGTCGGACTCCGACGACAGCGACGAGGATGACAAGTACGGCACCGGCCCCGCCGCCGAGGAACTGCGCGCCCAGCGCGACGATCGGCGAGCCCGCATGTTCCAGGGCGATGACGGCATGTGGCACCTGTCGGCGCAGTTCGACTCGATCACCGGCAAGCGCCTGCACCAGATCTACCAGTCCGCCATGCGCGCCATGCGCAACCGATCGGGCTCCGCCGAGCACAGCTACCCCCAGCGGGCAGCCGACGTCGTCGCCGAGTTGCTCGGCGGCCACAGCGACTGCACCCGCCAGCAGACCAACCTGCTGGTGCTCACCGACTACGACCACACCAGCGGGCGCCTCATCAACCCCCGCCTCGACGACGGCACCCCCATCCCCGTCGAGGTCGCCGCCGAACTCGCAGTCGGCGCCCGGGTCATGCCGGTGCTGTTCGACGCCAACTGGCAGAACATCGCCATCGGCACCAGCCGCAACCCCAACGAAGCCCAACGCATGCTGCTCGCGGCCCGCGACGGCGGCTGCATCGGCTGCCGGGCCACCGTCGAGGAGACCGAAGCGCACCACATCAGATTCTGGCGACATGGCGGCCCCACCCTCATCGAGAACCTCGCCCTGCTCTGTTTCTCCTGCCACGACCTCGTCCACGAACACGACTTCGAGGTCCACACCCCACCCGACGGGCACCCCAAACTCCGACCCCCCGACCACCTCCGCCTCGCCAACCCCCACCGGCGACCAACCTCATCCAGCGGAACTGAGGCGTGGCGCTGACATGATTCCGGAGAGCCTGGCACTCCCCGTATACTGTTTGTATGACAACGGCAGTGCCCACGAGGTTCAGTTCCCGGCAGATCGAGACCATCGACCGTCTCGTGGCTGCGGGCGTCGGTGACACGCGCTCGGCGGTGATCCGCCGGGCGGTGGAGCATCTCGCCGAGTCGGTCGAGCGAGCGCGCATCGGCAGGTCCATCGCCGACTCGTACCGAGCGCAGCCGCAAACAGTCGAGGACGACGCCCAGGCGATGGCCAACGCGCTCGCCATGACCGAAGCCGAGCCGTGGTAGCCCAAGGCGAACTGTGGCTCATGGAGCCGCCCAACCAGAGGCGTCGCCCGGCGCTGGTCGTCTCGCGTGACGAGGCGATCCCCGTGCTCAACAACGTGGTCGTGGCGCCGGTGACGAGCACGATTCGTTCGATCCCGACCTGTGTCCCGGTCGGACCGGACGAGGGGATCGACCACGACAGCGTCGTCTTGTTCGACAATCTCGCCGCGGTGCCGAAGTCGGTCCTGACGCGGCGGCTCGGACAACTGGACGGGGTCGGGCGCCTCCGGATGTGCGATGCGCTCCGGGCAATGGCCAACTGCTGAATCCCATCTGTCGGCGCGGGAAACCACCGGATCTCGCCGAACATGGATTCCGGCCTCCGCCGGAATGACGTGTCGGTCTTCGCCGGAATGGCGGTGGTGAACCAGCGCGTCGGCGGGCTCCTCACACCCGCTCCACCCCCGGAGTCCATCCCGGATGGAGTTCGAGACAGGCCCTGCGTCGGAATGACGTAGGGGCGAGATCTCGGGCCTTGCCCAGCAGCCGCTGGGAGCGTGGGCTGTAAGGACACCCCCGATTTGCCAGACACGAACAGATGTTCGATACTGGTCGGATGTCCGATTCAGGGGACGTCCCGGAGAACATGGCCGCCGGTGGGGCGCCCGAGAGTGGGCGGGACCACCCTCGGTGCAGGAACACGACAGGGCCCGCGTCCGGTGGGGCGCCCGGGAGCGGGCGGGATCATCTGCGACTCCTCGGCGAGCGGGTCGCCCCACTCACCGGTGCTCACGAACGGACCCTGCCGGTGCTGGACCCGCTGCGGGATCTTCTGCCCGGCGGCGCCCTGCAGCGAGGATGGGTGATCACCACCGGTGGTGACGGTGCCACCTCGCTGGCTCTCGCCGTCGCCGCAGGCCCGTCGGCCGCCGGCTCGTGGACCGCGGTGGTGGGGGAGGAGGGTCTCGGTCTCGCCGCCGCGGCCGAGGCCGGGGTGGTGCTCGAACGCCTGTTGATGGTCGCCGCCCCCGAACCTCGTGGCGCCGCCGAGACCACCGCCGCGCTGGTGGATGCGGTGGACATCGTGCTGGTGGGCTCAGAGGTCCGGCTCGGGGCGGCGGATCATCGCCGGCTGGCGGCCAGGCTGCGTGAGCGGGGATCGGTGCTGATCCACCTCGGTGGTGACGGGTCGCACGGCGCCGGCGTGTGGCCGGGCGGGGCGAGGTCGTCGAGCGGGAGGGCGAGCGACCCGCAGGGTGCGGATGTTCGCCTGCAGGTCGTCTCGTCGCGCTGGAGCGGTCTGGGGGACGGCTGGGGCCTGCTGCGCGCCCGCCGTGTGTCGGTGCGGGCTCAGGGGCGTGGCGCGGCAGGCCGGCCGCGATCGGTCGACCTGCTGCTGCCCGGACCGGACGGTTTGCCGGTCCTGCTGGGCCCTGCTGCGAGGGATGCGACCGCCCCACTGCGGTCCACCGATGAGGGGTCAGCCGACCTGGGGTGTCCGGGCGTCGGTGGATCGGCGGTGGTTGCATGATCGATCCGGACGGTTCACCGGTCCTGGCGGAGGATCGGTCCGACCGGTTGCCTGCCGCCGCGACGGATCCGGTCGCCCCGGCTCTCGGTGACGCGGCACTTCCCGGCGCGGTACTCCCCGGCGCGGCACTTCCCGGCGACGGGGCTGCGGCGATCGTGGCATGACCACCCCGGTCCGCACGCTCGTTGCCTGCTGTGACCACTGGCCGGTGGTGGCCCTGGGGTACCCGCTCGCCGAGCCGGTGGCGGTGGTGGCGGCGGGTCGCGTCGTGGCTGCCTCCCCGGCGGCTCGTCACCACGGTGTGGTTCCGGGGCTCCGGGCGCGGACCGCGGCGGCTCGGTGCGCCGATCTGGTGGTGCGTGAGCGCGATCTCGCCACCGAGGCCCGCTCCTTCGAGCCGGTCGTTGCGGCTCTCGATGACGTCACCCCGGCCCTGGAGGTCTCGGCCCCCGGTACGTGCGCCT
Organism: bacterium; assembly: GCA_026713745.1. Classification (GTDB taxonomy): domain Bacteria; phylum Actinomycetota; class Acidimicrobiia; order Acidimicrobiales; family CATQHL01; genus VXNF01. The sequence goes on along the minus strand of JAPONU010000283.1, from coordinate 1,814 downwards.
TCGCCGCCCGGGGCCCGTCCCGCTACTTCGGCGGCGACGGAGTCCTTGCCGGGATGGTCGTCGAAAGGGTGGCGCAGGCCCTCGAGGGACGCACCGGGGTGCGGGTCGGTGTCGCCGACGGTCCCTTCACCGCGGCGGTGGCGGCGGAACTCGCGGATCCGGTGCACATCGTCGAGCCGGGTGGCGCTGCGATGTTCCTGGCGCCCCTGCCGGTCCGGATGCTGGGACTGCCCGAACTGGCAGACGTGCTGGTCCGCTTGGGCATCAGCACACTCGGCGCCTTCGCCGGCCTGCCCACCGCCGACGTCCTGGCCCGGTTCGGCACCGAGGGTCGGCGTGCCCGATGCCTCGCCGCCGGGGTCGACGAACGATCCCCGGCCGTGCGGGAACCTCCTGCCGACTGGTCGGTGAGTATCGAGATAGATCCGCCCGCCGACGGTCTGGACCGGGTGGCCTTCTGCGCCCGCGCCCTGGCCGAAGAACTGCAGCAGCGTCTCGAGATGGCCGGAATGTCGTGCCTGCGGGTCGCCGTCGAGGTCGAGACCTGCGAGGGCGAGAGCTTCGTGCGGCTCTGGCGTCACGAGGGAGGCCTGTCGGCCGGCGACATGGTCGACAGGGTGCGCTGGTTCCTCGACGGCCGCCCGGCCGGTTCCGGTGGTTCCCCGCCCGGCTCCGGCAGTTCTCCGGCTGGTTCCGGTGGTGCCCGGCCCGGCTCCGGGATCGTCCGGCTGGCGCTGATCGCCGACGAGCTTGCGCCGGCCCGGGGTCGCCAGCTGGGGTTCTGGGGTGGCGAGGCCGAGGCCGACGAGCGAGCGGTCCGGGTCGCCGCCCGTCTCAGCGGTCGCCTCGGCCCCGAAGCGGTCCGGGTTCCGGACCGGCGCGGCGGCCGTCATCCCGATGAGCAATTCGCCCTGGTGCCGGCGGCCGCGGTCGATCTCCGTGACCGCCAACTCGCCACCGACGACCGCCCCTGGCCCGGCCGCCTGCCGGCCCCGTCACCATCGCGCCTGTTGCCGGTTCCGTGGGCCGCCGAACTCCACGATCCAACGGGGGCCCCGGTGCGGGTCACCGGTCGGGGGGTGATCTCGGCACCGCCGGCCCGGCTGGTGATCGACGGCCGGTCCCCGGCGGCGGTCGTTGCCTGGGCGGGTCCCTGGCCCAGCAGCGAGCGTTGGTGGGACCACGCCCGGCATCGTCGCCGTGCCCGCCTCCAGATCCTCATCGACGGCGGCATGGCCTGCCTCGTGACCCTCGAGCGGGGCCGCTGGCAGGTGAGCGCCGTGTGGGACTGACCGACCGGACCGCAGGCCGGACCCGCCACCGCCAGCAGCACGGCGACCGCGGTGACCGCCGTCCGGGCGACCGGCCGCGGCCCGTGACCTGGCAACGTTCTAGCTGCGGGCCTCCCGCCTGGGAGACGAACATGTATTCGTATACAATACAACAGTGGGCTGGAACAACCCCAACGTGCCGTGGAGCGACATCGAGGGCCTGCTCTCGGACCGCACACCCGCAGGTCGCCCCGTCGACATCTGGGCCGGTGACGGTAACGACAGCCCGGCCTGGTCGCGCAAGCGGCAGGCGTACCGGCCGCCGACCGATCTGTCCCGCCGCCAGGCGCCGGTCCGCTACGCGGAACTGCACTGCCACTCCAACTTCTCTTTCCTGGACGGGGCCTCCCACCCCGAGGAGTTGGCAACCGAGGCGGCCCGGCTGGGGCTCGAGGCGCTGGCCATCTGCGATCACAACGGCTTCTACGGCGTGGTTCGCTTCGCCGAGGCGGCCGGGGCCCTCGGGCTCCCGACGGTCTTCGG
>JAPONU010000282.1 GCA_026713745.1 bacterium | reverse complement strand
GTTCTCCTTCACCTGGGAGGCAGATCGCGGCGAGCACACTCTCATGACCCGCGCCACCGACGAGGCCGGCAACACGCAACCGGACATGGTGCCGTTCAACGCCAAGGGCTACCTCTTCAACCAGCCGCTGCCGCATCCGGTGCGGGTGGTCTGAGCTGCCGGATCCGCCGGAACGCAGGCACCGGAGCGCTACCGTTGCCGGCATGGGTCGTCCACGTTCACCCCGGGGCCGAGCCCGGGAGACAAACGAGCGCCTGAAGCGGGAGTATCCCGACGCCGACTGCGCGCTGACGCACGATTCGCCGTACCAACTGCTGGTGGCGACGATCCTCTCGGCGCAGTGCACCGACGAGCGGGTCAACATGGTCACACCGGCGCTGTTCGAGCGCTGCCCGACCCCGGAGGATCTCGCAGCCTGCGATCCCGCCGAGGTGGAGGAGCTCATCCACTCCACTGGCTTCTATGCGGCCAAGACCCGCAACCTGATCGCCATGGCCGACAGGCTGGTGCGCTTCCACGACGGCGAGGTGCCGAACTCGATGCGCGACCTCACCGCCCTCGCCGGTGTGGGACGCAAGACGGCCAACGTGGTCCGCAGCGTGGCCTTCGACCTGCCGGGACTGCCCGTGGACACCCACGTCGGGCGGCTGTCGCGGCGCCTGGGCATGACGACGGCGACCGATCCGGTCACCGTCGAGAGGGAACTCAACCCCATGATTCCCGCGGCCGAGCGGGGTGACTTCAGCATGCGGCTGATCCTGCACGGCCGGCAGGTTTGCGGGGCGCGCCGGGCGGATTGCGACCGCTGCGTGTGCAACGACTTCTGCCCGTCGGCCTTCGCGGTCTGACCGTGCGCCGCGGCGCGAGCGAACCTCCGGCCGGGCGCGCCACGCACCGGCTGTCGCCTCCGTTGCCCCCGACGGGTTCCACCGCCGCGAGCGGAGCGACAGCTAGCGTCGCCGCGGTGGCGGGTACCGAGGGGCTGCTGGCGCTGATCGATGCGCGCGGCATGGCCACCGTGCCCCTCCCGGAACTCAGTGACACCACGCCGCCGGGCGTCCCCGAGGCGGTGCGCGAGATCATCGCCGAGGTGCGTCGCGACGGCGATGCCGCGCTCCGGGAGATGGCCCGGCGTTTCGACAAGGCGTCGCTCACCGACCTTGCCGTGTCCCCGGCGGCGTGTGTGGGCGCCCTCGAGGCACTCGCACCCGCCGTGCGCGATGCCCTCGAGTTGGCAGCGGGACGGATCGAGGAGTTCCACAGCACCCTGCGCGAACCCACCCACGTCTGGTCCCGTGACGGCGTGACGGTCCGCTCGCTGCAGATACCGGTGGATCGGGCGGGGCTCTACGTGCCCGGCGGGAGGGCCGCCTACCCGTCGACGGTGCTGATGACGGCCATTCCCGCCAAGGTGGCGGGCGTGGCGAGCCTGGCGCTCTGCGTGCCGCCCCGACCCGACGGCACGGTGGCGCCGGTGACCCTCGCCGCTGCGGCCACCGCAGGTGTGCGGGAGGTGTACGCGGTCGGCGGTGCCGGTGCCGTGGCGGCGCTCGCCTACGGCACCGGGACGGTCCCGCGGGTCGACCTCATCGCAGGCCCCGGTAATGCCTACGTGGCGGTGGCCAAGCAGGAGGTGGCAGGGGTCGTCGGTGTTCCTTCGGCCTTCGCAGGACCTTCTGAGGTCGTCGTGGTGGCCGACGCTTCGGCGCCGGCGGATCTGGTGGCTGTCGACCTCGTCGTGCAGGCCGAGCACGGCCCCGACGGCATGGCCTGCCTGGTGACCTGGGACCCGGCCGTCGCCGAGGCGGTCGGAGCGGAGGTGTCGGCGATCACGGCAGCGGCGCCGCGGCGCACCGAGATCGAGGCCACGTTGTCGTCGTCGGGGTATGCCATCGTGGTCGAGGGCCCCGAGCAGGCGGCGGAGGTGGTGAACAGGATCGCCCCCGAGCACCTGCAGCTCATGGTGGCCGAGCCCGCCGAACTGGTACCGCTGGTTCGCCACGCCGGGGCCATCTTCTGCGGGCACAACGCACCGGCGTCCCTGGGCGACTATCTGGCGGGTCCGTCACACGTCCTACCCACGGGGCGGACCGCGCGCTTCGGTTCCGCGCTGGGAGTGGCGGACTTCTGCCGCAAGATGCATGTCATCTCCGCCGGCGAGGAGGCCCTGGTGCGCCTCGGGCCGGCGGTCGAGACGCTGGCGACCGCCGAGGGGTTGCCGGCGCACGCCGCCTCGGTGCGCCGGCGGCTGGATCGCCTGGAGGGCGCAGACCGTGGGAGGACGAACCCGTGAGCGAGCCCCGGCCCCGTCCCGAGGTGGCGGGAATGAAGGGTTACCACTCGCCGCAGGTGGACGTGCGGGTGCGCCTCAACACCAACGAGTCCCCTGAGGCGCCCCCGGAGGGGTTCGGCGCGGCGCTGGCGGAGCGCCTGGCGCGGATCGATTGGAATCGCTACCCGGCGCGGTCAGCCGGGGAGCTGCGCTCGGGTATCGCCGGTCTGCACGGAGCCGCCGCCGAGAACGTGTTCGCAGCCAACGGTTCCAACGAGGTGATCCAGACCCTGCTTCTGACCTACGCGGGACCGGGCAGGCGTGTCGGGCTGTTCTCACCGACCTACGCCCTGCATGCCCACATCGCCCGCATCGTCGGCTCGGAGGTCGTCACCGCGCCGCGGGGACCGGACTTCGCCCTCGGCGCCGGCGAGGCCGCCACCTTCGTCGCCGCCGAGCGGCCCGACGTGCTGTTCCTCTGCTCGCCCAACAACCCCACGGGCACCGTCGAGGATCCCCGCACAGTGCAGGTGGCCCTCGAGGCGGTCGCCGACTACGGCGGGGTTCTGGTGGTGGACGAGGCTTACGTGCAGTTCAGCGGGCGCGAGCCGGGAAGGTTCAGCGCCGTCGACCTGCTGGGCCGCGATGCCCCGCTGGTGGTCTGCCGCACGTTCTCCAAGGCTTGGGCACTGGCTGCGGTGCGCTTGGGGTACGCCCTCGGTCCTGCGGGCATCATCGATGAACTGCACAAGGTGGTGCTCCCCTACCACCTCGATGTGATGACCCAGGAGATCGGCCTGCTCTGCCTCACCGACGCGGCGGCCGCCGACCGGCGGGCGGCCGACCTCGTCGCACAACGGGAGCGCCTGGCGGGCCGTCTGGCGCAACTGCCCGTCGAGCAATGGCCCTCGGGAGCCAACTTCATTCTGTTCCGCCCCACAGGGCGCGACGGCGCGGTCGTGTGGCAAGAGTTGGTGGACCGTTCGGTCCTCGTGCGGGATTGCAGTTCCTGGGAGGGTCTCGCCGGTTGCCTCCGGGTCACCGTCGGCACACCCGAGGAGAACTCTCTGTTCCTGGAGGCTCTGGCGGACGTTCTGCGCTGAGCCGTCCGAGCGCCGGAGGCTGCTGCGATACTGCACGGTGCCGGCGAGGACCGGCCACCGGCGAGCGACCGAGGAGGCGCCGTGAGCGAGCGGCAGTCGCAACGGCAACGCAACACCACCGAGACCGACATCAGCATCGCTCTCGAGGTGGACGGAGACGGGCGGAGCGAGGTCTCGACCGGGCTCCCGTTCTTCGACCACATGCTTGCGCAGTTGGCGCGCCACGGCGGCTGGAGCCTCACCGTGTCGGCGCGCGGCGACTTGGACGTGGACGCGCACCACACCGTGGAGGACACCGGGATTCTGCTGGGACAGTGCTTCGGGGAGGCGCTCGGCGAGAAGCGCGGGGTGCGCAGGTTCGCCTCTGCGGCGGTGCCCCTCGACGAGGCTCTCGTGGAGGTGGCCCTCGACCTCTCGGGTCGGCCATTCCTCCACTACGACGTGGACCCGCCCGGCGAGAAGATCCTCGGTGACCCCCCCTTCGACCCTCAACTCGCCGAGGAGTTCTGGCGGGCGTTCGTGGTGGCCGCCGGCATCACGCTGCACTTGGTGCTGGTGCGCGGCCGCAACACACACCACATCCTGGAATCCTCCTTCAAGAGCGCGGCGCGCAGCCTGCGCGACGCCGTGCGTCTCGAGGGTGGGGACGTGCCCTCCACCAAGGGCACCCTCTGAGAGCGCCAGAGGCGCGGGTATCCCGAGCGTGAGTCAGACGCGGCGTCCTGTCGTTGCGGTGCTCGACTACGGCATCGGCAACCTCCGTTCTGCGCAGAAGGGCCTCGAACGCGTCGGCGCCGAGGCACATCTCACAGCAGACCCGGAGTTGATCCGACGCGCCCACGGTCTCGTGCTGCCCGGTGTCGGAGCCTTCGGCCCCTGCATGGCGGCCCTGGAGGACGCGGGTCTCGACAGCGAGGCGCGACGGGCCGTCGCGGCAGGCGTCCCGTTCCTGGGGATCTGCATCGGCATGCAGATGCTCTTCGAAGGATCCGAGGAGGCGCCAGGGCGCGCCGGCCTGGGTTTGCTTCCCGGGCAGGTGCGAAGGCTGCCCGACGGCCTCAAGCGACCACAGATGCAGTGGAACCAGTTGAACGTGCAGCGACCGGATCCGCTGCTGGCGGGCCTCGACGGGGCCTGGGTCTACTTCGTGCACTCGTACGCCCCGGATACCACCGGGACGACCATCGCCACATGTGACTACGGCGGCCCCGTGACCGCGGTGGCCGCGGACGGCGTCGTGCGGGGCGTGCAGTTCCACCCCGAGAAGTCCGGAACGGAGGGACTCCATCTCCTGGCCAACTTCGTGGCGATGCTGGCGGCCCGCTGATGCTGCTGTTCCCGGCGATCGATCTGCGCGGCGGGCGGTGCGTACGGCTCTACCAGGGCGATTTCGCAGCCGAGACCACCTACTCGGAGGACCCGGGCGAGGTTGCGGCGACGTTCGCGGCAGCCGGTGCCCGGTGGCTCCACGTCGTGGACCTCGACGCGGCGCGCACCGGTGAACTCACCAACCTGGCGCAGGTGGCCGCGATCTCCGCCGCCGCCGGCGTGCCAGTGCAGTACGGCGGGGGAGTGCGCTCCACCGATGCCGCCTCGCGGGTCGCCGACGCGGGCGTGGCCCGTGTCGTGATCGGGACCGCTGCACTCGAGACACCGTCTCTGGTGACCGAGGTTGCCGCCCGCCAACCGGTCGCGCTCGGGCTCGACGTGCGTGGGCGGGAGGTGGCGGTGCGTGGTTGGCAAGCCGCCGGCGGCCGCAGCCTCGCCGAGGTCCTGGCGATCACACCCGGGGCGGACGCCGTGGTTGTGACCCAGATCAACACCGACGGCACACTCGGCGGCCCGGACATGGCGTTGTTGGCCGAAGCGCTGGCCGCGACGGAGTGTCCCGTGATCGCCTCCGGAGGGGTTGGCGACCTGGCGGATCTGCGCCGGCTCGCCGGCCTGGCCGTCGGCGGGCGTGTGCTGGCCGGAAGCATCGTCGGGCGCGCCATCTACGAGGGGACGCTGAACCTTGCCGAAGCGCTCGACTGTCTCGCCGCGATCGCACCGTCGGCCGAGATGCCGTTGCCCGACGCCGACCGGGGGGCGGAGCGGTGTTGAGCGCCACCGTCGTCCGCATCATCCCCTGCCTGGACACCGATGCCGGACGGGTGGTCAAGGGAGTGGAGTTCGTGGACCTGCGGGATGCAGGTGACCCGGTGGAACTCGCGGCCCGCTATGACGCCGAAGGTGCGGACGAGCTGGTGTTCCTGGACATAACCGCCTCCTCCGACGCCCGCGACGTCATGCTTGAGGTGGCTCGCCGTACCGCCGAGGAGGTCTTCATCCCCTTCACCGTGGGCGGCGGCATCCGCAGCACCGCCGACGCCCGGCGGCTGCTGCGCGCCGGCGCCGACAAGGTCTCGGTGAACACCGCGGCGGTGGCTCGGCCGTCGCTGATCGCCGAGGTCGCCGAGGAATTCGGAAACCAGTGCGTGGTGGTCGCCATCGACGCCCGGCTGCACGCCTCGGGCCGCTTCGAAGTGGTCACCCACGGAGGCCGGCGCCCGACCGAACTCGATGCCGTCGAATGGGCCTCACGCGCCGAGCAGCTCGGTGCCGGCGAGATCCTGTTGACCTCGATGGATCGGGACGGCACCAAGGAAGGTTTCGATCTGCCGTTGACACGGGCCGTGAGCGACGCCGTCAACGTGCCCGTCATCGCCTCCGGCGGCGTCGGCACCCTCGATCACCTCGCCGAGGGGGTTGCCGCCGGTGCCGACGCAGTGCTGGCGGCCTCGATCTTCCATTTCGGCGAGCACAGCATCGCTGAGGCCAAGGCCGCGCTGGTGGCCGCCGGCGTGCGGGTTCGGCCCGCTTCGGACCCCGAAGCGGGGTAGCGTCGCGGCGTGGGCAATTCCTCCGATTCCGGATCCTCGCTCGGCGCGCCCGCGCCGACCCCGTACGACAAGCTCCCCGTCAAGATGCTCAACGATCGGATCATGGTGCGCATCGGCGCCGCCGAGGGGGAGCGCCGCTCATCGGGCGGCATCCTGATTCCCGCAACCGCGCAGGTCGGCAAGCGCCTCACCTGGGCCGAGGTCATCGCGGTGGGCCCCAACGTACGCTCCATGGAGGAGGGCGACAGGGTGCTCTTCAACCCCGAGGATCGCTACGAGGTGGAGGTGCGCGGGGTGGACTACATCATCCTGCGTGAACGTGACGTGCACGCGGTCGCCGCCGAGCGCCTCGAGGAGGGCAGTACGGGCCTGTACCTCTGAGCCCGGCGATCCGAGCAGCCGGCGCGGCGTGCGCGCGAGGCGCCTCTAGCATGAGCCGATGACCGTCGCGACCCCCATCACCCCCGCGGCGGGTTCCCTCGAGGCAGTGACCTACAACGCCGACGGACTGGTTCCCGCCATCGTCCAGGACGTCACCTCGGGTGCGGTGCTGATGCTGGCCTGGATGAATGCCGAAGCTCTCCGGCGCACGCTCACCACGGGCAGGACCTGGTTCTGGAGCAGATCCCGCCAGGAGTACTGGTGCAAGGGCGAGACCTCCGGCGATCGGCAGTACGTCCGCGAGGCCTCCTATGACTGCGACGGGGACACGCTGCTGTTCAAGGTCGTCCAGGAGGGCCGCGGCGCCTGCCACACCGGCGAGCGCTCCTGTTTCTTCACCTCCTTCGCCGGCTGAGGGGCCGTGAGCGCCCGGCCAACCCGCGCGGAGTTCGGCCGCTTGGGGGCCGCCCACCGGGTGGTTCCGGTCTGGCGCGAACTGCTCGCCGACCTCATAACGCCGGTCGCGGCCTTCTCGCGCATCGTGGGCGACGAGCCCGGCTTCCTGCTGGAGTCCACCGAGCGCCAGAACCGCTGGAGCCGCTTCTCGTTCATGGGGTGCCGTCCCCGTGCCAGGATCATCGCCCGGGGCCCCCGGCTGGAGATCAGCGGCGACGACCTGGGCCCGATTCCCACCGGCGAGGGGGTGCTGGGCGCCCTCGACGTGATCCTCGATCGTTTCCGCTCGCCGGCCATCGAAGGACTGCCGCCGCTGCACTCAGGGCTGGTCGGCTATCTCGGTTACGACGTGGTGCGCGAGGTGGAACGCCTCCCGAACCCACCGGTAGACGACATCGGAATGCCCGATGCGGTTCTGGATGTCATCGGCGGGTTCGTGGCATTCGACCACTGGCGCCAGCGTGTGATCCTCATCCAGAACGTCATCCTGCCGCCGGAACCCTCCGAGGGTGTGCTGGACGACGCCTACGAGGAGGCTCTGGAATCGCTCGACGAGTTGGCCCGCGCCGGTGCGCGACCCCAACCCGAGCCCTTGCTGGAGCCGCCGGGGGTGGGGGATCCGTTACCGGAGGTGTCGGCGAGCTTCACTCCCGAGGGCTACTGCGACGCGGTCCGCGCTGCCAAGGAGCACATCCTTGCGGGCGACATCTTCCAGGTGGTGCTGTCCGAGCGCTTCGACTTCGACCTCGAGGCCGAACCGTTCCAGCTCTACCGCGCCCTGCGCCAGATCAACCCCAGCCCGTACATGTACTTCCTGCGTCACCCGGAGGTGACTCTGGTGGGCAGTTCGCCCGAACCGATGGTGCATCTGCGCGACGGCCGGGTCACCTCGCGGCCCATCGCCGGCACCCGCCCCCGGGGTGCCGACGAGCGCGAGGACCGGTTCCTGGCCGGCGAACTCGCCGAGCACCCCAAGGAACTGGCGGAGCACCTCATGCTGTTGGACCTGGCCCGCAACGACGTGGGGCGGGTCGTGGAGCCCGGCACGCTGGGTACTGACGAGCTGATGACCCTGGAGTACTACAGCCACGTGATGCATCTCACCTCACAGGTGTCCGGTGAACTGGCCCCCGGCCACAGTCCCGTCGACGTTCTGCGGGCCACCCTTCCCGCCGGCACGGTGTCGGGTGCGCCGAAAGTGCGCGCCATGGAGATCATCGACGACCTCGAGCCGGCCCGGCGCGGGCCCTACGCCGGCGTCGTGGGTTACCTCGACTTCTCCGGCAACCTGGACACCGCCATCACGATCCGCACGGTGGCCGTGCGCGACGGGCGCGCACACCTGCAGGCCGGCGCCGGCATCGTGGCCGACAGCGTGCCCGAGGACGAGGAACGTGAATGCCGGGCCAAGGCGCGGGCGCTTCTGGCCGCCGTGCACGCGGCTCGCACCATGACCCGCAGCGCCGAACGCCGGGCGGGGGACTCGTGAGGCTCTCTGAGGACTTCCGTGCCGGCTACCGGGAGCTGCGCCACGGCGCCGGCGGGGTCATTGGTGACCGTGACCTGCTGCTGATCAGCGGGGCTGACTCGGCGAGTTTCCTGCAGGGCCAGCTCAGCGCGGATGTTGCCGCCCTGGCGCCCGGACAGGTTGCCTCGTCGCTGCTGCTGCGCCCGGACGGGAAGCTGCACTGCCTGATGCGGGTCAGCCGGCTCAGCAACGAGCGGTTTGCGTGCGACCTGGCGCCAGGACTCGGGGAGGAAGCCTGGGCGCGCCTGGAGCGCTTCAAGCTGCGCGTGGCGGTCGAAGCGGAGCTGCGCCGCTTCCGGATGCTGGCCGTCAGAGGGGTTGCAGCACCACCGCCTCCGGCGGCGAACCCCGGCGGCGAGGGCGGCGGTCCTGTCGTGGTCGCCACGGTGAGCTGGGGGAGTGTCGGGGGTTGGGACGTCGTGGCCAACGAGGTCACACCACCCGACGGTGTGCGGCTCTGCGATGCCGAGGCACTGGAGGCTGTGCGCATCGAGTCGGGGGTACCCGCAGCCCGCAGCGAACTGACCGAAGGCCTGATCCCCGCCGAGGCGGGGGTGGTCGCCGGCGCGGTGAGTTTCACCAAGGGGTGTTTCGTGGGCCAGGAGTTGGTCGCTCGAATCGACAGCCGCGGTGGCAACACCCCGCGCCGGTTGCGCGGCGTGATCGCAGCCGAAGGCCCGCAACCGCCTCCCGGTGCGGCTCTGGTGGATGCCGCGGGCTCAGCTGTCGGACGCATTACCAGCAGCGCTTTCTCGCCGCACTTCGAGGCGCCGATCGCCCTGGCCTACGTCCACCGCCGCGTGGAGCCGCCTGCGCCTGCCACCATCGGCGACGACGGGCGGCCGTGTCAGATCAGAGCGCTCCCGCTGGTGCCGTGAGCATGCGCCTGCACAGCCCGATCCGGCACGCCCGCCGCCGCTGGGCGGTTCGGTGGGCGGTCGCCGGACCCGTCGGTTCCGGCCGGTAGGGTCGCGGCGTGTTCGTCAAGATCTGCGGCATCACCAGCGAGGAGGACGGGCTGCTGGCCGTCGCCATGGGCGCCGACGCAGTGGGCTTCCTCTTCGCCCCCTCTCCCCGGCGGATCTCGCCACCGGCGGCGCGCGACATCGCCCGGCGGCTGCCGCCGGAGATTCTCACCGTCGGTGTCTTCCGCAACGAGGATCCGCGCAACGTGGTGCGGATCGCCAACGAGGCCCGCCTCGGCGCCGTGCAGCTGCACGGCGGTGAGTCGCCCGAGGAGACGAAGCATGTTCGCCAGCAGGTGAGAAGGGTCATCAAGGCGTTCCGCGCCGGCTCTGAGGACTTGGAGCGGGCCAGGTCCTACGGGGCCGACATCGTGCTGGTGGACGCCGACCAACCCGGCTCGGGGAAGATCTTCGACTGGGCGCTGGCGGAACGTGCCGCCGGTTCGCTCCCGGTGATGGTGGCAGGCGGGCTGACGCCGGAGAACGTTGCCGAGGCCATTGGCAAGACGCGGCCCTGGGGGGTCGACGTGTCGACGGGTGTCGAGTCGGCGCCCGGACGGAAAGACCCGCGCCTCGTGCGGGAGTTCATCAACGCGGCCCGCCTGGCCGCCGCCGAATTCCCTGCGCCGGAGCTGCCCTCGGGCGCGCTCTACGACTGGCAGTCCGAGTTCTGAACGCCGGCGCGGGCGACCTGACAGGGGTGTTGTCATGAGCATGACCGAGCCGACGCCGGAGGGCCGTTTCGGCGACTTCGGGGGGTGCTATGTCCCGGAGACCCTGGTACCGGCCTGCCAGGAGCTCGATCGGGCGTTCCGCACCGCCTGGGCCGACGAGGAGTTCCGGGGGCGGCTCGACGGCCTCCTGCGTGACTACGCCGGCCGACCCTCGCCGATGACCGACTGCCCGCGCCTGTCGGCGGAACTGGGCCTGCGCCTCCTGCTCAAGCGGGAGGACCTCAACCACACCGGCTCCCACAAGATCAACAACGTGCTGGGCCAGGCACTCCTGGCCGAGCGGATGGGGAAGACCCGCCTCGTGGCCGAGACCGGCGCCGGCCAGCACGGCGTCGCGACAGCCACCGCCGCGGCCCTGCTGGGGATGGACTGCACGGTGTACATGGGCGAGGTGGACGTCAGCCGCCAGGAGTTGAACGTGTTCCGCATGCGCCTGCTGGGCGCCGAGGTGCACGCCGTCACCACCGGCAGCCGGACCCTCAAGGACGCCATCAATGAGGCGCTGCGCGACTGGGTGGCAACCGTGGAGCGC
>JAPONU010000281.1 GCA_026713745.1 bacterium | reverse complement strand
GGTGATGCGGGTTCATCCGGCGACCCGCGCCGAGGGGGCGGTGGTGTGCTGGGATTCCGATGTGGTGGGGGTGTCGGCGGTGGGTGGGTTCGTTGCGGTGTATGAGCCGCCGACGGCGTCCGGTGAGGGCCCGCCGCGGCGCTCGGGTGTGGTCGGCGTACTTCTGCAGTAGCGGACCGGGCACGTCGGGGTCGGGGCGAGCCGCCGCCGGCGGCGGGCGACGATCTGCGCCCCGCGGGTGGTTGGTGGTGTTGGTTGGGTCATCGGTTCGGGCTGTTGTGGGTGTTCGTTTGATATCGATTCTTGCTGTGTCGCGTTCTGTCGTAACTTATTTTCGGAGCTGATGATTATTTCGGTATTGCTTGTGTTAGACATGTCTAGTTGGCCATGACCGGGGGGTTCTCCGGGCGGCCGGCGGGCAGGAGCGAGTCGTGGGCAACGGTGGTGGGCGTCGCCGGCGGGCCGTGGTGTCGTGGGCGCTGGTCGTGGCGTTGTTGGCGGGCGCGGTGGTGGTGCCGGCGGGGGCGGCGACCGCGCAGGGCGCCGCGGACGTGTCGTTCGTGGCGCCGGCGGGGGCGACGTCGGCGTCGTTGAACGGTCGGGGGTCGTTCCAGGCGCAGGTGCGTTTCGCGCCGGGAGCGCCGATCGTGGCGCTGCGCCTGCCCGCGGCGTGCGGCACGGTGGGGGCGGTGACGTACCGGTTGGAGAACTTCGTGACCGGCGAGGCGCCCGGCGACGGGTTGAGCTTCGACGCGGCCACGCGGACGCTGTCGGGCACGCCGACGGCGTCGGTGAACCGCGTCTACCGGCTCGTCGTCACCGACTCCGGCGGCGACGCCGGCGCTCGAACCGGCACCGCACATTTCGTCTTCCGCGTCAGCATCCACCCCTCCCACCGCACAACCACCAACACCTCGGTGGACTGCACCACCACCCCGACCGTGCCGCCACCCACCCCCACCACAACGACCACCACAACGACCACGACCACGACGACGCCTGTGGCGGTGGATGCGCCAGTGGTGGCTGAGGTGTTGGGGGCGCGGGTGTTGACGGCGGGCGATGTGGTGGCGGTGGATGTGGCGGGCGGGTTTTCGGGGCGGGTGGATTCGTTCGAGGTGTCCTCCTCGGACGGGGAGGTGGTGGATGTTTCGTTGGCGGGCTCGGTGGTGGGGTTGCGGGCTGTGCGGGCGGGGTCGGCGACGGTTTCGGTGACCGCGATCGGCGTGGGCGGTCGAGTGTCGCAGTCGTTCGCGGTGAGTGTGATTCTGCCGCCGTCGCCGTCGGTGGGCGCCCCTTTGGCGGCGCAGAGCCTGCAGGTCAGCGAGGTGCGGGTGGTGGACGTGGCGGCGGGTTTCGGCGGTCGGGTGGACTCGTATACGGCGACTTCGGGTGGTGTGGGTGTGCTGGCGGTGGCTGTGGAGGGTTCGCGGCTGGTTCTGCGGGGTGTGGGGGTGGGCGTCACGACCGTGGCGGTGACCGCCATCAACGCGGCGGGACGTGTGGGGCGGGCGTTCGCGGTGACCGTCGAGGCGTTGGCGCCGCCGCGGGCGGCGAGCCCGCCGCCCGCGCGGGAGGTGACCGTCGCGGGCGAGATGCTGGTAGATATGGCGCCGCAGTTCACCGGTGTCGTGGCGACCTACACCGCGACCAGCAGCGACACTGCCGTGGTCACCGCGACCGTGGACGGGTCGGTCGTCTCGTTGGGGGGTGTCGCCGTGGGCGCCGCCACGGTCACCGTGACGGCGACCAACGGCGCCGGTTCGGTTTCGGGGACTTTCCCGGTCACCGTGACAGCCGCCGACGAGTTGAGCGTTGCGATCGCGGCGCCCGCGTACTGTTTGGGCTCCGAAGGCGCCCCGGCGCCCGGCGGGGGCCGCCGCGGCGTCGGCAGCATGGACGTCACCTACGCGATCCGCGGCGGTGTCGGTCCTTACACGATCACGAGCCCCGACGCGCCCACCGAGACCCATAGCGCACTCAGCGGTGCCTTCCGGGTCAGCTGCGCCCGCCGGGGTGTGGACCTCGCAAGCGTCGGCGCGGACGTGAACGTCGTCGAGGCCGGGCCGCGTACCGTGCGTGTCACCGTGACCGACAGCGCTGGCGCCACCGTGCACGCCGACGCCCGCGTCGAGGTCGCCGAGGACGCCTACACCACTGAATACAACGGCGGCACTATGCGCGCCGGGCGCACATACGTGTTGGGCACCACCGACGAATGGGTCCTCATCACGCTCCCCGCCGGGCTGAAACTCCGCTTCAAAGGTCTCAGCGAAGGCCCCACCGCGCACTTCGAAGAGATCACCAGCGGCGCCGAAATCGTTCTGGACTGGACCACCGGCGAAGAAATCAACCGCACCATCCCACCACCCGCAACCCCCCAGGACCCCAACGCCGCGACCGGCCCACACCCCAGCGCGGCACAACTCAGCGCCCTCACCGCTACCGTACAAGCCGCGCCGCGAGGCTCTATCCGCAACACCATCAACGGAACCGACTGGCGACCCTACGGCGACCGCAGCATCGGCCGAATGCTGCGGCACGGTTCGCCTGTCGGCGTACACCCCAAAATGCGCTCCGGCGAACGACTCGTCGTCTGCACTCCCGCGAACAACAGCGCCTTCAAGGATCTCGTGAAGTACGCCGCCGAAGCGTGGAACACTGCAATACGGAATCGCAACACCGATTTCGATCGGGATGTGTTCTTTTTCCACAAAACGTGTCCCGACCGAGACGACGACATCGATGTCAGAGTCAACATCGCGGTAGACACATCAACAGATTGGACCTGCGAGCAGAATGTTCCGGGCTGCGCGGAAACCGTGATCAATGGCGACGATCCGCCTACGGTGACCGGCAAGGAGATCCACATCCGGCTGGATCACGCCCCATTCGGCGGCGCGACGGTCAATCAAGACCACCAGCGGCGCGTGATGATTCACGAGTTGGGGCACTTCTTGGGCCTCGGGGACTACGGAGAATGCGGCTCGGAGAGGTTCCATTCGGTGATGGCAGGCGGAGACTGTCTCTCGGTGTCGATTACGGGTATTGATCTGTCGGATCTGCATGCGATCTATCATCCCGGCGCGCGGACGGGCATGTATTTTGCTAGGGGCAATGGGTTGCCGATTGATTCTTCTGGTTGGAGGTTGTTCACGGGTTCGGCACCGGAGGATATCAACGGGAACTCTGTGAGCAATGCGGCGAGTTATCTGGTGTTCGGTCGCCGATTGGACTCGCGCATGGACCCGGAATTGGTTGCCGAGTTCGGCCGCGAAACGAGTACTGTCTATCCTGATGACGCCGGGAACAAGAAGATCGGCAGAGCCTTCGAACAGATACGTGGTCATGTGTTCTTTGTGTTTGGAGTTACCCGCGGTGATATTGATCGACTCTCGAGAGGCGGAATCGCGGTACACCACATACAGAGAATGAACCTCATGAATGAATCGGGTGAACCCAGGGAGTGGACATTGGGCGCACCGGCGGTCGTTTACGGGCCGCCTACGATACCGGAGGGTGTGACCGTCAAGGCCGGACCACGGAGCGTGCAGGTGGTCTGGGATGGCGTGCTCGGTGCCACCGATTACGACGTTTACTGGGCCAAGCGGCCGATCGCGGATCCGCCGCCGGGTGGCGTGAACCCACGTAACTATCTTCGCGTCGAGAACGTGGCCTTCGGATATCAAAGCGCTCGCCTCGGCATAAACATTGTGAGACTGGACGACGATACGACCTACTATTTTCGTGTCCGTGCGAACCAGGTAGTTCCTCATCCTTACGGCGGTTTTCACAGTGGTCTGTCTGTTCAGGCCTCGGCGATGCCGCGGGCGGATCTTGGTCCGCTCGGCGTGCCGCCGGGCACAAGGCTTCGACCGGGTGGGGCCCGGCGGCCGGGGGAGCCTTTGCCGCCGCCGCTGCCGGGGCCGACGAATCCTCCGCCCGCTCCCGCGCCGCCGTCTCCGACGGGTCGCGGGTTGCCTGCTCCGGTGAAGGTGCCGTTGTGTCTGCCGATGGGTTTTGTGTGGGTGGTGCGGGCTGTTGGTGATTGGTTCGTGTGTGAGCGCAGTGAGGTTGCGGCGGCGGTGCCGGTGAGGGTGTCGGAGTGTTCGGGGGGTTTTGCGTCGCTGACGCCCAGCGGCGGTAGCGGTTCGGGCGTGCTGGTGTGCGTGAAGACGTCTCGGCGGTCGGCGCCGACGCGAACCGAGTTGCGGTGCCCGGCGGGCTATGAGCGGGTGTATGTGCCGTTGGGTGCGGAGTACTGTCGGTTGAGGGTCACGGTTCGGGCGGCGGCGGAGACGACGTTCGAGTGCCCGCAGGAGTACACCCCGGTGGGTTTGGGTGTGCCGTCGTGTTCGCGGCTCGTCAGCGAGCGGGCGACGGTGCGCACGACCCATGTGTGCCCGGCGGGTTATGCGCGGGTGCAGCCCCCGTTGGGGAATCTGTACTGTCGCAGGACGGCCAGCGAGGAGGCGACGGCGACCACCACGTATGACTGTCCCGCGGGTTACACGCTGCTGAGTTTGCAGGGCCGGCACTGCCACAAGCGGCTCAGCGAAGCGGCGAGAGCGTCGACGAGGTACGTGTGCCCGGCGGGGTATGCCCTGGTGTTCGTACCGTTAGGCGCCCGGTACTGTCGTAAGACGCTCACGCGGTCGGCGACTGCGACCTTTTCGTGTTCCAGCGGCTACACCCGTTCGGGGCGCACCTGCTGGAAATACGTGTACACCGCCCCGAGGCGCGGGCGCTGCCCCGCCGGCTACTCGTGGTTCTACAACGGCGTCGTGGCGTTGTGCCGTAAGAAACTCACCACCGCCGCGACGGTCACCTACACCTGCCCCGACGACTACGCCCGCTCGGGACGAACCTGCACCAAAACCCTCACCGCGTCGCCGACCACGATCACCACCTACTCGTGCCGCGACCGCACTTGGACGCTGTCGGGGCGCACCTGCACCAAAACCCTCACCACCACACCCATCGCCACCACAACCTACTCCTGCCGCGACGACACCTGGACCCGCTCACGGTTGACGTGCACCAAGACGCTCACCACCACACCCACCGCGACCCACAGCTACTCGTGCCGCGACGACACCTGGACCCGCTCACGGTTGACGTGCACCAAGACACTCACCGCCATACCCAAGGCGACGACCACCTACACCTGTCGCGACCACACCTGGACCCGCTCGGGGCGCACCTGCACGAAGACGCTCACGGCAACGCCGAGGACCAGAACCGTGCACTACTGCCAGCCCGCCGAGACCCGCGAAACGATCGACGTCGGGCCGACCACGTCGGTGTTCTGCACACTAACCACCACCGCCGCGGCCACAACCACCACCACCTACCGATGCCCCACCGTGGCGCCCGGCGAACCCCGCTACCGGCTCACCACCCGACACGTCGGCGCCACAACCACAAGAACCTGCACACGCACCATCACCGAACCCGCCACCGAGAACTACCGCTGCGAACAGGGAACACTCACCACCACCCACAACGGCGCCGTCGCCACCCACACGTGCCAACCGGACAATGACTGACCCGGGACACGACAACACAACCCACCCACACCATGACGACCGGGAGACCTCCGACCCAACACGCCGACAACGCCGCCGCACGATTCCGGCGCGTCGAGAAGTGACTTCGCGAAGCGATGACTCGGCTCGCGTGAGACGTCTTGAAGAAGGCGGCCGGCCTGCCCATGCAGGGACCTGACCGCCGGCGCGGGGGGCCGCGGCGTTCCGGCCCGCTGATGGTGTCCACCCGATGGGTGAACATCGCTGTGATTCTGTTGGTCGTCGGAGGG
>JAPONU010000280.1 GCA_026713745.1 bacterium | reverse complement strand
GTGTTCTTGGCGTTGACCGACGCGCCGGACAGCGGGTTGGGCACCGAGGGTTACGAGTTGTGGGCCGGTGGTGTGGTGGTGGTGCGGGCGAACACGTCGACGGGCGTGTTCTGGGGCAGCCGGACGTTGTTGCAGATGTTGAGCCAGTCCGCCGACAAGAAGACGATCGTGCGGGGTCGGGTGCGGGACTGGCCGTCGCAGGGTTTGCGGTTGATTCATCCGGACATGGGGCGCAAGTTCTGGGAGGTTGCTTATCTGGAGGACTTGATGCGGCAGATGTCGTGGCACAAGTTGAACATGGTCAAGTTCCACCTCTCGGAGTCCGAGGGGTTCCGTTTGTTGTTGAACAGTGACGATCCGGATTTCGCGGAGTATGAGGGTTTGGCGGACCCGGCGTCGTCGTATTCGAAGGCGGACATTGCGCGGTTGGAGGCGTTCGCGGCGGAGCATCACATCACGATCATGCCGGGGCTGGATTTCCCGGGCCACGCGACGGTGATTGCGGATCATTTCAATATCGGGTTCGGTGACGGGGCGGGCGCGTGCACGGGTAGCCATGTGCATGGGCATGTGACGCCGAACTGGGTGATCGATATGACTTCGACGGCGGCGGCGAACCGGGTGAAGCAGATGATCACGAAGTTCATGTCGTGGTTCAGCGGCCCGTATGTGCATTTGGGTGCCGACGAGGTGCCCGGTGGTCTGGGTAGTTGTCAGCGGGTGCGGAACTTCATCAGGGGCACCTCGGGGGTGTCGACTTTCGGCGATGTGATGGTGCGGTTCCTCAACGATCTGAACGCGACGGTGAAGGGGATGGGTAAACGGTCGGTTATCTACAACGGTTTTGAGAACATGGGGCCGTCTTCGCAGACCCTGGACAGCGATATCGTGATCATGCTGTGGGAGAACCACCGCACCCAGCTCAGGCAGCAGGCGACACGTAGCGGCGTCGCGAACTTCGACATTATCAACACCGATCATTCCCAAGGTCTGTATCTGACGCCGAACAATTACCATCATCTCTACCCGAACGAGGCGCGGCTGTATGACCAGTGGACGCCGACGTCGACGGATCTGGGCACCGGTGTCGCGATCTGGGCGGATTATCTGTTCTGGGGTCACGACGAGTTCTTCGAGCGGCTGCTGCGGCGGGGCCGGGCGATCCTGGCGGACCGCACCTGGAACGCCACGCCCACCCCCGACACGGTGAGCGATTTCTATCCGCGCATCGAGCGGGTGGGTTCGCCGCCGGGATTCGTGGGCTACCAGGCGCCGGCGCGGATCGACGACGGAGCGCCGTCGCATCACTACCCCTTCGAACGCAGCGCCTACCCGGCGGGCTACCACTACGCCGCCCGTGGCCGTTTGATTCTCATGGCGGCCGACACCGTCGGCGGACTGCACGGCACCTCCTACATCGTGCAATCGCCGACGGTGGACACCACCGACAAGGTCGTGGGTTCGTCGTCGTTCGTGTTCGACAACGATTGGGACGGTGTGGGTCTCGGCGGTGTGGGCATCGAGGCGCCGTGGAGCGTGTCGGTGTGGGTGAAGCGCACCGCGGACCGCCCGACGGCGACGCTGTTGAGCGCGCGGGACCATCTCGGCCGCTACCGCTACATCTACGTGGAGACCGGCAGCCAGAGCCGGGTCGGGTTCCGCACCCCCGCCGGGAACACCCGCACCTTCGCCTACACGGCGCGGCTGAACACCTGGACGCACCTCGCCCTCGTCGCCACCGCCGCCGACACGAAGCTCTACGCCAACGGCGCACTCGTCGGCACCGTCGCGGATTCGATGACCCTGCCGTTCGACGCCATCGCGGCGCGCAGGTCCAACGGCCTGCGCGGCAAACTCGACGAACTCAAGATCTGGGACGAGGCGCTGTCCGCGGCCCAGGTCGCCGCCGATTACCGGTCGCGCTGCCCCAACAGCGGCTTGGTGCATCACTGGGCGTTCGACGAGACCTCCGGCGCCACCGCGTCTGACGCCGGCAGCGGCGACGACGACGGCACGATCACCGGCGCCACCCGCGTCACCCAGGGCCGCCTCGGGGGCGCGTTGAGGTTCGACGGAAACGGCGACTGGGTGCAGGTCGACGCGGACGCGATCGGCGTTTCGGGCGGCTGCGGCGGCTGGACCGCGGCGCTGTGGGTGAACCGAACCGCCGACAACGCCGACGCGGTCCTGTTCGCGCCCCCAAGCAGCGGACCGGTGCGCGCCGTGGTGAAACTCGAGCAATACAACGACACCCACGAGGTCGGCCTCACGCGCCGCAACGTCGACGACTACGCCTTCGGCTATTCGGCGCCGCTGAACACGTGGACCCACCTCACCCTGGTGGGCACCGCCACGGACACGAAACTGTATGCCAACGGCGCGCTGGTGGGCACGATCAACCAGGCGTTCAGCCTGCCGCTGGCGCGCATCGGCAGCTTCGACGGCACCGGGCGCAGCTACATCGACGCCGACCTCGACGACATCCGGGTCTATGGCCACGCCAAGACCGCGACCCAGGTCGCCGCCCTGTTCGGCGAGGTGAACGTGTCGCCGCCCGATGCGCCCGGTGAGGTGACGCTCAGCCCCGCTTCGGGACAGTTGACGGTGGCCTGGTTGGCGCCCGCCGGCGACGGCGGCGGCGCCGTGTCGGGTTACGTGGTCGCGCACAAGCCGGCGTCGGGCCAGGGCGCCTGGTCCGCCCCGGCGGCGGCCACCGGCACGCTGTCGCACGTGATCTCGAGCCTCACCGACGACACCGCCTATGAGGTGCGTGTGGCGGCGGTGAACGCTGCGGGTCGCGGCGCCTGGTCGCCGGCGGTGACCGCGGCGCCGTCGGCGACGGTGGTGGCGCCGGGGGCGCCGCGGG
>JAPONU010000279.1 GCA_026713745.1 bacterium | reverse complement strand
CTCCACCACGAGCCGGCGGTGACACCGCTCGGCGGTGTGTTCACTGCAGAGCAGCGCCGTCCGTCGGCGGAACAGTTCCGGCGAGAGTTCGCTCTCGATCCTCCGTGCCGCCAGTAGTTCGTCGAACCGCCGGGCGTACTCGGCCCATGTCAACTCCTTGTGCCGGTATCCCCTGAGGAGATCGCCGGTCGGAGCAAGCAGCGCGGGCTCGTGGAGGTAGTCGGCCCCGCACAGATTGGCCAGGAAGTAGCGGAGGTCGTCCCGCTTGGCGAATCCGGCGAGCTGGCCGGTGTTGTTCAGGCGCACGTCGATGAGTTGTTCGACGTTCTCGGCCCTCAGGAGGTCGAAGAAGCCTGCAGCGGTGTGCTTGGTGAAACCGATCGTGCAGATCTCCACGGCGCTACGTCTCCGGGATCGATGATGGTCATTTGTTCCGGTTGCGCGGTCGCTCGAACATGTCGAAGCGATACGGGCAAACCAGCGCGGCGAATCGCCTCGCCGATGAGGAGGGTCCGATGACACTCGGTTGGATCCTCCTCGCTGCACATTAGCGCCACGCGGAAGCTTCTGGCGCCCTCGAGGAGCCGGTCGAGGCCGGCTTCGAATCTGTCGGAGGCGGCAACCACGTCGTAGAGCACGTGGCCGTCCTCGTCGTACATGCCGGCCTCCGGCGGCCGGCCCCCCAACTCGCGGCCCAGGAACACGTACCGGAGCCCGGCCTCCTCCAGCGACGTTCGCAGCGGTGCCTGGCTGAAGTGGCCGGCGTAGGCGGAGTAGGGCTGTGAGCGCACGTCGGCGACCACTTGGATGCTTGCCTCGCGAAGCAGGGCGATGAACCGGTCGATGGGATGGTTCGAGTGGCCGATCGTCCAGATTCGTACCGTCTCGCTCACGACTCGAACCATAAGGCCTGCGCGCGACAGCCGCTCGGATTCCGCGGCCACCGGAGTCTGTGAGCGATCGGGCCGGTCGCTGCGGCAGGTACTGGCGTTCGGCCCTCGGCGGACTGGTGTGAAGACGGAACCGGTCACGTCGTCGGACTCCAGCAGCGGGGTACCGGCGTTCGGCCCTCGGCGAACTGGTGTGAAGGGTCTCGCATTGTCGGTCGTTGCCCCGCCGCTCGGGCAAGTGTCCGGCCCGACCGCGGTGCGCCGCGCGAATTGATTGGGCAGTGGGTGGTCACAGACATCATATTACAGTATATTGACTGAACTATTGGATAAGAGCTGACGCTCCTCCCTCCTTCCCCTGTCACTTGGCGAGCCGGTCGGGCTGCCCGGAATGGTTCCACGAGGAGGGAGGCAGGCGATGACGGCGACGATCCGGTCAGCGGTGCTGCAGGGGGTCTTCGGTCAAGCCGTGGACGTGGAGGTCCACGTGGGGCGGGGGATTCCAGGATTCACGATCGTGGGTCTGCCGGATGCCTCATGCCGGGAGTCCCGCGACCGGGTCCGGGCGGCGGTCCTGTCCAGCAAGCTGGGTTGGCCCGACAAGCGCGTCACCGTCAACCTTGCGCCGGGGGGCGTCCGGAAGGAGGGTGCGGGCCTGGACCTGGCAATCGCGGTCGCAGTGCTCGTGGCCGGCGGGGAGCTCACCAAGGACCAGACCAGCGAGTTCGGCTTCGTCGCCGAATTGGGCCTCGACGGGGCACTGCGGCGGGTCCCGGGAACTCTGAGCCTGGTCGAGGCGGCTGAGGCGCCCCGGGTGGTGGTTGCCGAGGACGCCTATGCCGAGGCCCGGCTCGGTGGCGATCAGGAGGTCCATTGCGCCACCAACCTCAAGGAACTGGTGCGGTGCCTCCGGGATGAGGCTCCGTTCGACCCCCCGCCGCCGGCGCCACCGGCCGCCATGGCGGAGGTGACCGAGGATCTGCGGGACGTGCGCGGCCAGCGCTTCGGGCGCCGGGCGATGGAGATTGCCGCCGCGGGCGGGCATCACCTGCTCATGGTCGGCCCGCCGGGCGCTGGGAAGACCATGCTCGCCCGGCGTCTCCCCGGCCTGTTGCCGCAGCTGGACAACGAGGCCGCCAGGGTCGTCACCCGCATCTACTCCGCCGGCGACTTCGGGGTGCCCACCAGCGAGCTCATCACCCGGCCGCCGTTCAGGGCGCCGCACCACAGCACCACCATGGTGGCCCTCGTGGGTGGCGGATCCAGGGCGCTGCGGCCGGGGG
>JAPONU010000278.1 GCA_026713745.1 bacterium | reverse complement strand
CCACATGGACGTGGCCTGGGGTCCCGAGGAGCGGCGCTGGATGCACGACCCCGACAACCCCATCTACTACTCCGCCTGGCGGGAGGGCGACACGCTCGTGGGCAACGGTCTCATCAACGACAAGGGGCCGCTGGCCTGCACACTGATCGCGGCGAAGGCGGTGGCGGCCTCGGGCGCTCCCCTCGCGGGCGACCTCATCGTGACCGGGGTCTGCGGTGAGATCGGCCAGGAGCCCGTCGACGAGTTCACGTCCCCCGGGTACCTCTCCAAGGAGGTCGGCGCCCGCTACCTCATCACCCATGGCATCATCGGCGACTACGCCGTGGTGGCCGAGGCCACCAGCTTCGGCGTCACCTGGGTGGAGGCCGGCAAGGCGTTCTTCAAGGTGACGGTGCTCGGCGGCAGCTCCCGCTACACGCCGTACGTCACCCACCCCGAGAGCCTCGCCGAGCACGGCAACGCCCTGGTGCGCGTCGCACCGGTGATCGAGGCCCTCACGGACTGGGGGCGGCGCTACGAGACCGAGCACGAGTACCGCTTCGCCGGCGGGCGCTGCGTACCGAAGGTCAACATCGGCGCAATTCGTGGGGGCCAGCCGTTCCTGTCGATCGTGAGTGCCGAGCGCTGCTACTTGTATCTGGACGTGCGGCTCACGCCGGCTCAGACCGCGATGGACGTGCAGGCCGAACTGCAGGAGGTGCTGGCCGGCGTGGACGTTCCCAGCGAACTCGAATGCACGCTCTACCGCCGCGGCTATGAGGCGGTCGAAGTGGGGGAGCTGCTGGACGCCACCGCCATCGCCCACCGGGCAGAGTTCGGGACAGACCTGGGCGAGACGGAGCCGCAGATGTCGAGCATGTGGCGCGACACCAACCCGTTCATCGAGATGGGCATACCGGCCGTCACCTACGGGCCGACGGGCAGCGTCGGAGGGGGTCGCTACTCGGCGGAGATCGCCGACTTCGTCGCCGTCACGAGGATCTACGCCCGGCTGGCGCTGGACCTCTGCAACCGACCGCGCACCAGGCGCGGCATACCGGCATGAGGATCACCCACCTGCGCGGCGTCGAGCTGACCGACCCGGCGCCCGAGCGCATCGCCGGGTTCTACGAGCAGATCTGGGGTCTGACGCGGGTGGACGCCGCCGGCCCGTCGGTGTACCTGCGCGGCACGGGGCCGGAGTATCACATCCTGGCGATCCACCCCGGTGAGCAGGCCACGGTGCGCGGCTACCGGCTGGGACTGGCCGACCGTGCGGCGGTGGACCGGGCGGCGGAGGAGTTGGCTGCTCGTCCCGACACCCGCATCGTCGCCGGCCCCGGCGCCCTCGAGGGTCCGGGCGGCGGCTACGGCTTGCGAATCGCCGATCCCGACGGGCGGGAGATCGAGCTGTCGGCCGAGGTGGCGCCGGCGGCCGCGGCGCTGCCAGGGTCGACCACGTCACCGGCGGACGTCGTGCGAGCCGACGATGTGTCGGTGGCAGGGTCTGTTGCAACAGCCGGCGGGCCGCCGATCCGGCCCGCGAAGGTGAGCCACGTGGTGCTGAACTCTCCCAACGCCGAGGACTACCTGGGGCTGCTGATCGAGGTGCTGGGCTTCCGGGTGGCGGATGAGACCGAGCACATGGTCTTCTGCAAGTGCAACCTGGACCACCACAGCGTGGCGATCGCCCGTGCCCCGCACGCCTCGCTCAACCACGTGGCCTTCGAGGTGCCAACGGTCGACGATGTCCTCTCGGGGATCGAGCACATGGGTGCCCACGGCTTCGAGACGCTCTGGGGCCCCGGCCGCCACCCGCAGGGGATGAACGCCTTCGGCTACTTCCTGGCCCCGAACGGCCAGGTGGTGGAGTACACCGCGGAGGTGGAGCAGATCCCCGACGGCGAGCTGGCTCCGCGGTTCTGGGTGCCCGAGGACTACGAGGTGTACGACGACTGGGTCGACATCTCCTCGCTGCGCCCCACGCCGGAGACCCGGACGCTGATGCGGGGCGTACCGGAGGTCACGGTCCACGGGGAGTGGCAGCAGTGAGGAAGGGCGCCGGGCCACGGCCGATCCGCGTGGGTGTGCCGGATGCTGCGCTCCCGGCAGGGTGGTCACCGTGACGTGGTCCATCGGGCGGGCCTTGTCATCGCCGGCGGTCCCCGAACCCGCTCCCGGCAGTGGAGGGTCACCATGGCGCGGCTGAACGAGCAGATCGAGATCGTCGGCAGCGGTACCGAGGCGGTCGCCGTCTGCCGCTGCGGGCACGAGATCGGCCCCGCTTCGGAGAACTACAAGCTGCACCTGTTGATGCGCGAGGGCCCGGTGCAGAACGCCGGCCCCTGGGTCGACCCCAACGGAATCGGCGGCGACCGGTTCGTGTGCCGGGAGTTCTTCTGCCCCGGATGCGTCACCCTGCTGGACGTGGAGATCGCGCAGCGCGACGAGCCGATCCTCTGGGACGTCCGCCTCGACCTCGGCGAGGACTGACCATGCCGCCCGGGCTTACCCGCATCCGTCATTCCGGCGCCGCATTTCGTCATCCCGGCGGAGGCCGGAATCCATCGTCCAGCCGCCCGATCGGCGCCGACGCGGAGGTGTTGCAGCGGTGCTGAGCGTCGACGACATTCGCGGCGTCTACGTCCTGCCCCCCACTCCCTGCCTGCCGGATGCCGGCGGCTGGGACGCGGTCGACTCGGTGGACCTCGACGAGACGGCCCGCATGACCGACTGGCTCATCAAGCCGGGTGTCACCGGGTTGGGATTCTTTGGCACGACCGGCGAGGGCCACTCGCTGCTTTGGCCCGAGAAGCTGCGCTGCGCGGAGACCGTCGTGGAGGCGGCCGCCGGCCGGGCGCAGATCTTTGGCGGCGTCACCGCCTTGGGTACCCGCGAGGTGATCCGCCAGATGCGGGGCCTGCGTGACGTGGGCGTGGACGGGGCTCTCGTCGGATTGCCGCTGTGGCAGACGCCGACGGTTGAGAACGCCGTCGGGTTCTTCGCCGACCTCTCTGCGGCGGTGCCGGACATGGCCGTGATGGTCTACTCCAACTCGTGGTACTTCAAGTTCGACTTCCCGCTGGAGTTCTGGTCCGACCTCACCGACGCTGCCCCGACGGTCGTTGCGGCCAAGGTCACGCACGGGTTCCGGAACTATCGCGCCGAGGTCGAGGCCACTGCCGGGCGGATCAACATGATGCCGGGCGACCCGGGGATCTTCGTCGCCTGGGGCCTCGTCGGCAGCGCCATCGACGCGGTCTGGTCCACGCAGGCGGCGCTGGGACCCGAACCGGTCGTGGCCCTGCTGGCCGCCATACGGTCCGGCGACGCAGAACTGGTCGAGGAGATCATCGCCGACTTCCGGGCGGTGCCGAAGTACGCGCCGCCGGGCGCCATGGCCAACCGCGACCACACCGACGACTTCGCCCGCTACAACACGCAGGTGGCCAAGTACCGATTGAATGTCTCGGGCCTCAT
>JAPONU010000277.1 GCA_026713745.1 bacterium | reverse complement strand
TCCATGGGCATGACGCAGGGCGAACTTGCCGATCGGGCATCGGTAACGCGCAAGTGGATTTCGCAGATGGAGAACGGCAAGGCCACAGCGCAGGTCGGTGTGCTGTGCCGGGTGTTGGGTGCCCTCAACGCGCGTCTGGAGATCGTGCATATGCCCCCGCAGCGCCCGTCGTTGCGAGACCTCGTGTTCGCGCCCCTTGAAGAGCATGCCCGTGAGGCTTGATGTCCTGATCGAAGGGCACCTCGGTGGACATGTGGAGATTCGTGGCGCCAACGACGCGAGCTTCCGCTATGACTCGGGCTATCTCGAATTGCCCGAGCCGACGCCCCTGTCGGTGCGGTTTCCCCTCCGCGAGGAGGTGTTCGATTCACCCGAAGTGGCGTATTGGCTGCAGAACCTTCTTCCCGACGATGAGGATGTGATCGAAGACTGGTGCGGCACATTCGGCGGCGATGTGGCGTGCCCTATCACACTGCTTGGCACCCCGGTGGGCGTGGAATGTGCCGGCGCGGTGCAGTTCAGCAGCCCTGATCGCACCGCCGAACTGCTCGACGCCCCC
The DNA here is from genome assembly GCA_026713745.1 of bacterium. GTDB lineage: Bacteria > Actinomycetota > Acidimicrobiia > Acidimicrobiales > CATQHL01 > VXNF01. The sequence goes on along the minus strand of JAPONU010000277.1, from coordinate 2,544 downwards.
GGCGGGCTGGAACCGCTCAGCGAAGTCGCCCTGTGGGCAGGCCTACAGCACCTGAGCGAGGACTCGTCGTTCCGGTTCGCTGCTCCCTACGGCGATTCGGGGCGCAGCGTCGCCGGGATGCAACCCAAGGATGCGCTCACCATGACCGCTGATGGTTGGGCGGTCCCGTGGGGGCGCAGAGCAACAACACATGTCTTGAAACTGGACCGCCGGCGGTGGCGACATGAGACGCTCGTCGAACACGTGACGATGCGATCCGCGGCGCATGTCGGCATGCCGACACCGCCGACCCATCTGCTCCACGGTGACGGGCTTGATGTGATTGTCGTGGAACGTTACGACCGCCGCGCGATGGAGGGAGCGCCAGGGCCGCTACGCATCCATCAAGAAGACTTCTGTCAAGCCTTGGGGCTTCCGCCGAAGTGCCGCAACCAAGGCGCGATCAACGGCGCGACCGTGGATCGCTGCGCCAAGATTCTCGCCGACGTTGTTGACGCCGACACCGGCGATCATGCACTACTGGCGGACATGGTCCTGTACCGGTGGATCGCAGGGGACACCGACGGGCACGCCAAGAACATCAGCATCCTGATGTCGGGTGCCGAAAGGGCACTCGCGCCGCTGTATGACGCGGCCAGCTACCTGCCGCACCGTCGCGGTGCCGAAGCGGCGCTGCCCCTAGCAATGTGGACAGGCCGGCCGGGACGCCAGCGGAAGCTCCACAGCGCCGACACACCGCGATCCCTGCACCAGGTGGCGCGAGCGTTCAACTTCGCACCCGCGACGGTGGCTCAGCGCGTTGAGAGTCTCGCCGCTGTGACGCCGAACGCGTTCGAGGCGACGATCAACACGCTAACCATGGCAGAGCAGACCACTGCCGACGAACTCAACCTCGCCGCCGACGTAGCTGCCCGGGCCTCTAGATGTGCCGCGATCGCAAATGATCTGACCACCCAGATCGCCGCGGGAGAGTCGCCCCCACAGACGCCGCCCCAAGACCTCAACGGCAGCGTCGGACCCACCTGAGGACACAACACCCTCAAATCGGCTCCAGCGCTGTCCAGGGGCCGTTCCGTGGCCTGGACATCTTGGCGGCGATTCCCGGCGAACGGGCACCGGGGTAGCGAGGGTGGCACCTGGGCCGATTGCGCGGACAGGCTGCCGCGGCAAAATGTGGAGACCCCCTGCATCAAAATGTGGCGCGCTTGGACCAACCCCGAGTATGGGCTGGTCAGGTGTGGTCGCCAACACCCCACAACCTTGAAGCTTCATGCGACCGCATGATGCGCCATGAAGCCCAGAACTCCCAGGTCAACGGCTTGACCGTCGCTCCACAAGGCACCCACGCCAACCGGGGAGGTCCAAAACACTTTGAGCTCGAAGGCGGGTTCGACGCCGGTGTAGGCATCGCTGGACGACCAACGAATCGCGGTGAGCCCAGCCAACCCCGACGAGGCTCTCAAACCCGAACAGCCACTACCCTCAGGCCCGATGAGAGTCAGTCGAGCCGCGGACTACACAGGCGCGTCGCCCTGAGACGCCAACACCGGCGCGGCCGCGCCTGGAACTGGCGGGCATGACGGCGCTGCGCGCGTTCGCCGCCGCGCCGTGCGCCGAGGTCTCCGACGATGTGGTGTGGGCGCTCGCGGCGGCTGTGGTGCCGGGGGTCGTGCGCGTGCTGGGCGAGGATCCGCCGCTGGGGGATCCGGCGTGGTTCCCCCAGGGCGGGCCGCATCCGTCAACGGTGTCGCCGACGCGCACGGTGATGCGCCCGCCGGCGAAGATCCCCGAGGGGCTGTTGGACCGGTCGCGCCCAAAGGCCGCCGGCGTGGTGACGCTGCCGGCCCACGTCGCCTGGTCGGGCCAGGGCGCCTTCGACTTGGCGGACCGCCGCCAGCGCTGCGACGCCTACAGGCTCGTGATGACCGACGGCCTCGACGCCGACGTGGTGTGGTTCATCGACGTCGAGGAGGTCGTGGCCATGTGGGCCGAGATGCACCTGTCGCCGCACATCCGGATCCCCTGGCAGCACTGGCTGTGGGACCGGGGCCTGGTGGATCTCCGCACTCTCGCCGCCGGCACCGTCGCCGATGTCACCCGCCGCTACCCGCCGCACAGCCCGGCGGGCTAGACATCGCCGCCAAACCCCTGGTTTGCCCGCCGCCGCGGGTGCGTCGCGGCGGCGTCAACGTCGATCGGGGGATCCCAGCGCGCGAGAATGCCCAGGACCTCCTGGGCGTCGCGTTCCACTCCCGCGATCTGCCCGAAGCCGGCGCTGCCGTGGTGGCGGCGCATCTGTTTCCCTTCCGCAGACCTGGTGACCGGAGGAGTAGGCGAGGCAGGTGTTGCCGGGGCCTGCGGCCGGTCCCCGGCCGGCGGTCGGGGGTCTTGGCGGTCGGTGGGATTGGCGTGTGGGTTTGGATCTGACGAAGGTGCGCCGTCCCCCGCCCGGCCCGAGGACTGTTGTCGAGCCGGTCCCCCTGTCGCGCCCGGTCGGCTACCGGCCTCGTGTCAGCGCTCTGCCCGCGGAGATGGCGAGTCCGT
>JAPONU010000276.1 GCA_026713745.1 bacterium | reverse complement strand
TGACCGCCGACGACGGGCAGGTGGGCTGGGGGGAGTCCATCACCATGTGGCCCGAAGCCTCGATGGCCACAAAGGCGGTGATCGAGGGCCTGGCGCAGCTGCTCATCGGCCAGGATCCCGTCTCCAACGACGCCCTGTACCGGGCCATGAAGAACCACACCTGGTGGTACGGCTACGAGGGCGGCATCGCCTCCTACGCCATCTCGGCGCTGGACATCGCCCTGTGGGACCTGAAGGGCAAGGCGCTCGGCACCAGCGTGACGAAGCTGCTGGGTGGGCCCGTGCACGACAGGTTGCCCGGCATCGCGTCCTGTCACGCCCACCACGCCGAGATCCCCGCCATGTGCGAGGAGACGCTGGAGTGGCTCTCGACGGGCTTGCAGGGGATCAAGACCGGCTTCGGCAAGCGAGGCGACGCCTATCTGGGCTACGAGCACGACCGGGACGTGGAGTACGTGCGGGCCATGCGCGAGGCCATCGGGCCCGACAGGCAGCTGATGATCGACATGGGCATCAAGATCCGCTGGGACGTCACCACCGCCGTGCGGCGCTGCGAGGCCTTCGACGAGTACGACCTCAACTGGATCGAGGAACCCCTCGGGGCGTGGGACCCCGAGGGCTACCGGACGCTGCGCGACAAGACCTCCACGCTGATCGCCTACGGGGAGCGGGAATGGACGCTGCAGGGCTTCGAGCGGCTGCTGGGGACCGGCACCGTGGACGTCATCGGCTGCGACCCCGGCCGGGCCGAGGGCATCACCGGATTCAAGAAGATGGCCGAGCGGGTGGAGTACTACCGGCGCCAGGCCAACGCCCACGCCTGGTCGTCCGCCATCGTCAGCGCGGCCAGCCTGGCGGTCAGCTTCTCGAGTTCGGCCTGCACGCTGTTCGAGTTCAAGCCGCTGCGGAACCCCATGCAGCACGACCTCGTGACCGAGCCGCTGGACCACACCGACGGCTGGGCGCATCCCCCCACCGGCCCGGGCCTGGGCATCGAGGTGATCGAGGAGGTCGTGGACTTCTACCGCCTCGAGAAGATGGAAGACGCCGTCCAGAAGCCCGGCATGGGCCAGCCCGGCTAAGCATTTCCGGGCCCACGCGGGCTCTTGTGGGCCCCGGACTTCGCGCGATCAGTTTGCTTGAATCTTGGGGGTTGCCTGACGGCCTCGGTCGACACGCCACCGCAACTTCCAGGTTTCGTGGCGGCGAGTTCAGCGGAGGGACTGCTCTGCGGGAACTTCGGCGACGTATTCTCCGTCGAAGACTGTGATGGAACGTCGCGGACCGCGCCCCGCAACCGGCCGAAGCTCTCAGCCTGATGGTCGGCGTCGGGGTTCGCAGTTGCGCCGCGGCGTGCGGGCTCCGATGTTGCTGAAACTGGTCGCCGCCGCGGTTGCGGTCGCCATCGCCGTAATCGCCTGGACCGGCGGCGATAGGTCCCCTGGCGACAGTGGCAGCTCCGCGGACGAGCGCTCTGGCGAGCCCGCGATGGTGCTTCGGGCCGAGGGGTCCCCCGGGGGCAGCGACGTCTCTGCGGTCGAGACTCATGGCGAGCCCCAAATCACGGGTCGGTTCGCTGCTATTTCGCTCGCGTCGTCCAATGGGTGTGGGCTGCGGACCGACGGCTCGATGCTTTGCTGGGAATTCGATCGCGGCCGCCTCAATTGGGTGAGCGAGAGGAGCGGAGAGTTCACCGACGTGTCCGCGGCGCGATGGCAGGACTGCGCGGTGCGCGCCGATAAGACCATCACCTGCTGGTCACAGCATGGCCCAGAGAGTTTCGAACGGTATGACACAGCACATGTAACGGATGGTCAGTTCACCGATGTGGCCACTGGCGGCGGTCACTGGTGTGCGTTGCGCACTGACGGTACGGTCGCCTGCTGGGGTTCGACGTTGTCGGGCGAGGTGGAGGCGCCGGCGGGGCGTTTCACGGCGATTACCGGCGGCTGGGGCCATTCGTGCGGTCTGCGGGTCGACGGTGCGGTCGAGTGCTGGGGCGACAACGAATTCGGGCAGGCCAACGCGCCGGAGGGGCGATTCACCGCCGTCGATGCCGGCGGGGAGCACTCCTGCGCGCTAACCGTTGAGGCTGCAGTCATCTGCTGGGGGCGGAACGTTGACGGGGAGAACGATGCGCCGCCGGGCGAGTTCACCACCGCGGCCGCGGGTGGGAGTCACTCGTGCGGCTTGCGCGCCGACGGAACCGTCGAGTGCTGGGGGTCGAACTACTGGGGGCAGGCTGATGCGCCTTCGGGTCGGTTCACCGTCGTGGCTGCCGGCGGGACTCGCTCGTGCGGTTTGCGCGCCGATGGGTCTCTCGAATGCTGGGGCGGCGACGATCCTCGCCGTTCCGATGGTCGTCTCTCCGACGGCGTTGCAGACGACGCGGTGAGCGTCGCGACGTTCTCGGCGATTTCGGTGGCTGATGATCACAACTGCGGCCTGCGGACCGACGGGATTCTGGCGTGCACGCGTCTCAGCCCTCCTACCGGGCAGTTCATCGCGATCAGTTCGGGGGGTAGCCATTCCTGCGGGCTGCGCACCTTCGGGACCGTGACGTGCTGGGGAGCGGACTGGTTCGGTCAGACGGCCGCGCCGGGGGGCATGTTCACGTCCGTCGCCGCGGGCGGGAAGCACTCCTGCGGTTTGCGCGCCGACGCCTCGGCCGAGTGCTGGGGCGACGACGGGGCCGGCCAGACGGACGCGCCGGATGGAACGTTCCGCGCGCTCGCCGCCGGCGAGGATCACACATGCGCGCTGCGCGCCGACGGCTCCGCCGAGTGCTGGGGCGACAACAGCGCCGGCCAGACCGACGCGCCGGACGGAACGTTCCGCGCGCTCGCCGCCGGCGAGGATCACACGTGCGCGCTCGCCGCGGACCGCACCATCGAGTGTTGGGGTCATGGCCAAGCAGGCCAGTCCGATCCTCCGAGCGGACTATTCGACGCCATCGCGTCCGGCGATGCGCATTCGTGCGGGCTGCGCGCCGACGAGACGGTCGCCTGCTGGGGCAGCAACGCCGCAGGACAGTCCGACGCGCCGGACGGACGCTTCGCCGCCGTCGCCGCGGGCGGTCGCCGTTCGTGCGGGCTCCGCCACGACGGCACGGTCACGTGCTGGGGAGACAAGACGATCCGACTCGGCGCACCAGACGGAGAGTTCACCGCCGTCTCGGCAAGTAACACGCTCGCATGCGCGCTGCGCGTCGAGGGAGCGGTGTCCTGTTGGACGGTGACCAGCGACGACTGGAGGGTGAGAAGCTACGAACTGCCCCGGCCGTTGCCGGTGCCGGACGGACCGTTCACGGCCGTCGCAGCGGGCGGTTCACACACCTGCGGCATCCGGCCCGACGCCAGCATCTCTTGCTGGAGCTACCAGGACTGTGGACCGACGAACCTACCGTCCCTGTCGCCCATACCGCCGCAACCCAACACGCTCTCGCCCATAGTCGCCGCAAACCGAACCCTCGAGGGCGTGTCCTACGCGCTCGTCACGACCATAGCGCCCTGCCCCACCGACGGGGGAGTGCTGGAACCTCCTGATGGTCGGTTCACCGCGATCTCCGTCGGCTGGGGCTACTCGTGCGGCCTGGAGGAGGCCGGCACAATCCGTTGCTGGGGCAGCGGGTCCTCGCAGGCATTCGACCCGTCGGAACGATTCCGTTCCGTCGCTATAGGCAACCTCAATGCGTGCGCCGTGCGGACCGATGACACGATCCGCTGCCGGGATGGCAGTTCCTCTCAGGTATCCGAGCCGGCGGGACGATTCCGATCCGTCGCCGTCGCCGATGGCCACCCATGCGCAATCCGCACCGACAACACAATCCACTGCTGGCGCAACAACACCGAATGGCAACCAGACTCACCCAGCGGAGAATTCGCCTCGATCACCGGCGGCGAGACCCACTTCTGCGGGCTGCGCCCCAACGGCACCGTCGAATGCTGGGGCAGCTTCGGCGACGAACCCCACACGCCGCAGAGCCTGTTCACCGACATAAGCGCCGGGGGGCGGTACACCTGCGGCGTCCGCACCAACGGCACCCTCGAATGCTGGGATCTCCTCGCCAGGACTCTGCCAGACATACCCGACAACGTCGCCTGGCCGGCACGAGCCTAGGACCCATGTCGGCCGCATGAATCTTGCGCAGCCTTCGAATCACGTGCTCTCGAACGCACTCATCTGTCGCGGTTGAGGTGCGGCGACGCGTTCGGGAAGGATGCCGGTTCGCAGGCACCGCCGGTCTCTTCAGTCTGATGTGTGGCCGGCAGCGTCGCGGCGGGCTCGCATGCACTCGTGGGCCTCGGGGGAGCCGTCGTGCCAGGTGCCCACCCAGGCGCCGACGGGGACAACCGGGGTGCCGTAGTTGCACTCGAAGTACTTGTGGTGCAGGTCGTGGAAGTAGTCGCCCGCGGGGAGGGTGCGGTCGCCGACGACCACGATCAACCCTCCGACGACCAACAGAATCACAGCGATGTTCACCCATCGGGTGGACACCATCAGCGGGCCGGAACGCCGCGGCCCCCCGCGCCGGCGGTCAGGTCCCTGCATGGGCAGGCCGGCCGCCTTCTTCAAGACGTCTCACGC
>JAPONU010000275.1 GCA_026713745.1 bacterium | reverse complement strand
CCCGCCGGCTGCACTCCGAACCCGACAGGCTCCACCCCGACGGGCACGCATAACCCACCGGCACGCCCCCCACATACACCAGCCTCGCCGGCTCCGTCTCGGTGGCGGTGTACCGGCAGAACGGCGGCGTGCCCCGCGGCGTGCAGTAGCGGGTGGCGTCGCGTGTCTCGGTGCGGGGCACCCGTGCCGTGTACCGGCACAACGGCGGTGTGCCCCGCGGCGAACAGTACTCGGTGGCATCCTCGGTGACCGTGCGGGTGACCTGCTCGGTGTACCGGCACGACGGCGGCGCGCCCCGCGGCGTGCAGTAGCGGGTGGCGTCGCGTGTCTCGGTGCGGGCCACCCGTTCGGTGTAGCGGCACGACGGCGGTGTGCCCCGCGGCGAACACGACTCGGTCGCCGGGCGGCTCAGCGTGCGGGACACCTGTTCGGTGTACTCGCAGAACGGCGGCGTGCCCCGCGTGCAGTACGGCTCCGCCAAGCGGCTCTCGGTGCGCACCGTCGCGACCGCGCAGCGCCACACACCACCCACCGGCGGCCCCACATACACCAACCGTCCCTCCACGCAGAACGGCTTCGGCACCGCCGCGCCGTGATCCACCCGACACGACACACCACCCCGATGGCCGATCTTCGTGCCCACAGAACACGACACCACGGGCAGATCGAACTCGGTCCGCTCACACAACCCCGAGGCCGGGTCGAACTCGTAACCCTCCCGACACTCGGGCGCCACCGTCGTCTGCGCCTCAGCGTCCGCGTCGTCGCCAAACGGCCACGACGGCACCACCAACCCCACCGCCAACACCAATACCAACACCCCCGCCAACCCGACACCACCGCGCCACCGCGAGGACCGCACTCCCGGCCTACGCCGGCCGCGACCCCACCCAGGCTCACCACACCACGCCGACGAGACCCGGTGCCACACCCGCAGACACCACCGCCGAACGCCGTCAACCACGCTCACGGAACGCGCCCCGCCGCACTCGACGCGGCCACACCCCCGCGCTGAGGCGACCCGACCGCCCACACCGACCCAGCCCATAGAACCCGAACGACCCTCCTGATCATCGGAACCGCTCCTCAACCGGCCACAGGCACCCGCCGAAACAGCAGACCCCGCCAACGCGGCTCACAGCACCATAGTCCAACAATCACATGAGCAAACCCACATATCCCCCATCGGCCAGGCAAAGACACACACCCCGCCCGCCGGCCGCGAACCAGCCCGGCCGAACACGCGGGCCCCCGGGGGGGTTCACTCATCGATGAGCGGGCCTATTCGATGACCTGGCATTTGATTTGGGGTTTGTCGTGGTCGGCCGTGTGGGGGGTCGCGTTGTCGAGGAGCGGCTGGGTGACCTCGGCGGCGGGTCTCTGGTTGGTGGGTCTGTTGAAGGCGGTGAGGATCGTGGCGCCGACTTCGGAGAAGGCGTAGTCGGCGCCTCCAGAGACGTCAACCCCGCCTCGCCGCCATGCCCCCGGCGGGGCGCCCGTATCCGCGACGAGTCGCCCACGAGCGACGGAACCTCCGGTGTTCGGCGCTGGTTCCTCGCCGGGCGCGCCGACCGCACACGCCGCGGACGGCACGAAACCGTCCCGGCTCGCTGTGTCTGTGTGGGTGTCTGTTCGTTTGAGTCTGACAACCAACACTGCGGGGGGAGTGCGGGGTCCGGCGTGGTCGGCGTCTGGCGCCCGGTCATGTGACCCAGGCGACGCCGTCGGGGGGTTCGACGTGGCCGGGGACGCCCCAGCAGGCGACGGTGCCGTCGGCGCGCAGGGCACAGGTGTGGGTGCCGCCGGCGGACACGGCGGTGAACTCCCCGACATGGAGTTCCCCCGAGATCGTGGAGGCACGCTCTGAGCCTGGATCCACCGACGGGTTGGGGTGTTCGGGGGTGCAAATGCGCGGAAGTGCCTCGCTGACCTGGGAGCATGGCCGTAAGTAGCAGCGGCTGTTGCCCCGGATCGGGAGGCACTTCCTGTGAGTGGAGTATCGCACAGGTTTGACGGGTTGGGGGTGGTCTTCGACGACGAATCGTTTGTCGCCGATGCGGGCTTGGTGGCGGCGGGGGCGTTGATGGGCCGGTTGGGTGTGGCGTCGCTGGTGGACGCCGCGGTGCGCCTGGGGCGCCGCGCGGGCGCCTGCGCCACACCCGCCCACAACCTCTACCGCTGGCTCGCCCAACTCGCCAAGGTCCGCCGCGGCGACCAACTCACCGCCGGACAAACCGTCCGCAACCGCCTCCAGGCCCTGCCCGGGCGTCTCGTCAACCACAGCGGCCGCACCATCCTGCGCCTCCCCGCCCGATGGCCCTGGGCGACCACCTACCACACCGCACTCACCAACATCCGCGCCCTACCCCAACTCTGCTAACCACCCCAGATCCCCGATCGCAGCGGACCCCACCGACCCGACGCGCCCCGAACCCGCCCCAAGCGGCGAATCGCCAGCCCAACACGCTCCACACCCAGCGCGAACCACCCCCGACGCCGCCGACCGCCGCCAACCCGCGCAGTACAGTCGTGCTACACTTTCTGCATGAGCACGACGACGACTATCAGACTCGGCGACGAGGACAGGATGCTGCTGGCCGAGCTCGTCCCGGAGTTCGGCGACCAATCGACTGTCATCCGGCAGGGAATCCGGTTGCTCGCCCAAGAAAGCCGACGGCGCGAGACGCTCAATGAGGTGCTCGAAGCGTGGGAGGCAGAAGCCGGACCCCTGGACGAAGCTGAAGTCGACTCGATGAGCCGCCGCTACTTCGATCGGTGATCCTCGACGCGGGTCTGCTGGTTGCGTTGGATCGCGGCGAGAGTGCGGCGCGGTCCTTCCTGGCAGCGTCCGTCAGAGCCGACGAGGCCCTGCACACAACTGCGCCGGTACTTGCCCAGGTCTGGCGCGACGGCGCGCGACAGGCCCGTCTGGCCCGCATCGCGCAGTCGATGATCGTGCATCCGTTCGCAGCGGACGACTACAGCGCAGTGGGCCGGCTGCTCGGCAGATCGGGCACCGGCGACGTCGTGGATGCGCATCTCGTCGTGCTTGCCGCGCAGATCGGGCACAGCATCATCACCTCGGACGCGGGGGACTTCATCGCACTCGCCGGCCACCTCGGGATCGCCGCACCGAGGATCCATCGCTGGTAGCGACCCGACGACCGCTCAGCGCCCGGCGACGGCAGCCCGGGGGCGAGCGCTGGAAGCTCAAAGCAACGCCGGAAATGTCCGTTATGTCAAGTAGTTCGCAGTTCGGCTGCCCCGCGCCGGAAGGTGCTCGGTTTATTGGCGCTTCGGAAATTAGCGGGGAGTGACGGTGGCGAGGAGCGCCCAGTTGGGTTTGCCGGCGTAGAGCAGCGCCCGGATGCGGTAGTGGGCGAAGCGGCGGAATCCGTAGGCGACGCGTTTGACGCGTTTTATGAGATTGT
>JAPONU010000274.1 GCA_026713745.1 bacterium | reverse complement strand
GGCCGTGCTTGGTGATGATGATCTCCTCGCCGCTCTCGGCGACCTCGTCCATCAGGTGCAGACACTTCGCCTTGAACTCCGATGCCTCGATGGTCCGGACGGTGGCGTGCTCGGCGTGATCGGCTGGCATGGCGTACTCCGGGGTCGTGGTGAGAGGTAATCGCACCATAGTTAGGACCATGGTCATATCGGCCGGTCTCGTTTGCCGGTGCGAGCCGCAGAGGCCGTCGGCTGAACCTCCCCGAGTCTCACGCAGTGGGCACTTGCTGCGCTCGTACCCCCCTGGGTACAGATCAGTCGCCGGAATATCGCTCTGACCAGGAGGAATAGTGAGATTGTCGAATATGGCTATTGCTGCCGCTATGCGTAGCCCTTGAGCGCGTTCGGTGTGTGAAGGTTCGAGTCGATCCACGACGCGTGCCGAGGAGACCCAACCGGGTTGTCACCTCGGCGGTCAGGTACCGGGGGAGGGTTCAGGAGTTTGGTCCGGCGGTCGTGTCGACTTGTTCGGTCGTCCAGAGGCGGTTGAGTGGTAGTGCGAGTAGACGGTCTCCGAGTCGGTAGGCGCGTTCGCCGGTGTGTAGGACGACGCCGCAGACGAAGTCGTCGGGTGCTTTTCTCCGGAGCCATTCGAGGTGTCGGGCGTCTCGCCGGTCCACGAGTGGGGCGGACTTGACCTCCACCGCCACGAAGCGGCCGTCGGCGGCTTCGGCGATGATGTCGATCTCCGGACCGCCTCGCTCGCGCAGGTGATGGAGGCGCACTTCCCCGTCGAGCCAGGAGGCTTGGCGGTTCAATTCGTTGGCGACGAAGGACTCCAGGAGTTGTCCCCGGGCCGGATCGGTCGGCCGCATCAGCGATTCGGGGTTCTTGCCGAGGAGGTGGGCGGCGAGGCCGCTGTCGGTGATGTGAACCTTCGGGCGGCGTGCGATCTTGGTCGAGAGGTTGCGTGACCACGCCGGCAGCAGCAGAACCAGGTAGGTCATTTCCAGATAGCCCAGGTACGCCTCGGTGGTGTTGCGACTTCCGAGGTCGGCGGCCTGGTGCAGGTTCGACACGGCCAGCTCGCCGGCGGTGCGGGCTGCCAGCAGGGCCAGCAGCTTGGGCAGTTCCCGGACTCGGCGCGCGCCGGACAGGTCCTTGATGTCGCGCTGGGTGACGGTGCGGACGTAGTCGCGGAACCACATCCGCCGAGCCCGTGGTGCCATCGCGGTCGCTTCGGGAAACCCACCGGTACAGATGCGATGGAGATAGTCGCTTGTGCTGAGCGTCGAGGGCCCGCCCGCGAGCAGCAGATCGGGCTGGTGGAATGCCGCGGAGAGGAAGCCGTCGGGCGTCCCGTCCAGTTCGCCCTGCGTGAAGGGCCACAGTTCCAGGAATGCGGCCCGACCGGCGAGCGACTCCGAGATCGTCGGCACGGTCAGGAAGTCTGCGGATCCGTTGAGGATGAATTGTCCCCGGCTGTGATCCTCGTCGACGACGTTCTTCACCGCGCGCACGAGCGGCTCGCCGGCCAACTGGACCTCGTCGAATGCCCGTGGCGTCTCCCCGAAGGCTGCGAACCCGGCCGGATCGTCCAGCGCGGCCCGCAGCGTCGCCCCCCGGTCGAGGCGCGCGAAAGTGCCGGCTCCGCCCAGCGTGCGCCGCACAAGCGTGGTCTTCCCCGCTTGGCGAGGGCCCGTCACCACCACCACTCTGAAGGCGGCGAGCGCTTCGCGGGCTATCGGTT
>JAPONU010000273.1 GCA_026713745.1 bacterium | reverse complement strand
CCCGCGCCGACGGCCGCCCCGACACCTGCGCCAGCCCCGACGCCAATGCCCGCGCCGACGGCCGCCCCGACACCTGCGCCAGCCCCGACGCCAATGCCCGCGCCGACGGCCGCCCCGACACCTGCGCCAGCCCCGACGCCAATGCCCGCGCCGACGGCCGCCCCGGCACCCGCGCCAACGCGCACTCCCGAGCAAGCGGCCCGCGCCGCGCTGTCGCAGCTACTCCCGTGGTACGACGATCCGCCCTACCTCCTGGCCGCCCTGCCCTTCGTGGAAGTGTGGCTGCGCGATCCGGAATTGGGCCGGGACCTGGCGCAGGCCCCCTGGGTCATCGACGGCCTGGGCCCGCTGGAGAGCAACGCCGTCTACGGGCTGGGGTACCTGTACGATTGGGATCCCGCCCTGGCGCGGTGGATGCTGGCCTACAGCGCGGAGGCGCCCGTGCGGACCCGCGACGTCCACGTGCTCAGCGTCCTGGGCGACTTGGCGTGGCAGAGCCCGGACAACCTCCGGCTCCTGCTGGCCCGGGAGTGGTTCGCAGACGGCCTCTCGCCGGAGGAGCGGGCGTTCGTCATCGTCCTAGGGAAGGTGGCGAATGATGACGCACTGTACGCCGACCTGCTGGAGGAGCGGCACACCCTCGCGTCGTCCGTCAACCTGCCGCTGAGCGGGGAGGTCGGCCTCTGGGCCTTCGGCCACGACGCGGTAGAAGGCGACGTGCTGGGGGCAATCGAGCGCGCCGCCCGGGCGGCCGAGCGGGTGATGGCCAGCCCGTTTCCCGTGACCGACCTCATCATGCTCCAGGTCAACGCCGAGACGCACGGCTACGGGTTCGGCGGGGCGAACTTCCGGGACTCCATGGTGCTGTCCATCGCCAGCGACTGGCCGGACTCCGCCCACGCCAACCTGCTGAACCACGAGGTCGCCCACTATCACCTGGCCTTCGAGGTGGGGCCCTTCTGGCTGGTCGAGGGCGGCGCCGACTTCGTGCGGGCCTACCGGGAGGCGTGGGACGGCACGGAGGACTGGGAGGGCCATGTCGAGTTGTTCGAGGGCAACGAGTTCGCGGGCCGGCAGTGGTGCGTCGACAACGGCGCCACCAACGTCGCGGCGCTTGCGGGGTCCGGCGAGTTCGAGAACCCGTGCGGCTACGCCCTGGGCCAGTACCTACTCACCAGCTTGTTCAATACGATTGGAGCGGATGCGTTCTCATCGGCGATGCGGGAGTTCTATGAGCGGTACATGGACTTTCAGTACCACCCAACCGATGAACAGGTCTATCGCATCTTCCTCAAGCACACTCCGGCCGACCGGGAGGCGGCGTTCCGGGACGTGTACCGCAGGCTCCACGGCGGGACGTTCATCGACGGGGATTGAGTGGTCATGCCGTGTCCACACGAAGGGAGTCGAATTTCCCGCGAGGGTGGGCATGACCAGGATCACAGCTGCAGCTCTGTAGGCATTTGCCGCTCGCCGGCGAGCGGCCCGGCCGGAGGCCTCGGCGCTGGTCTTGGCGCGGTGGCAGCGGCGGCACAAGGCCTGCAGGTTCTCCGGGTCCCACGGGTCGCCGCCGTCGGCGATGGGGACGATGTGATCGACTTCTGGCTCGCCCTGGGATCCACATCGGCGGCAACGGTCGCGGTCACGCCGCAGGATGCCGGCGCGGCGATCCCGGGAGTCGGCGTCCTCGTACCACGGTCGGCGGCGGCGCCGCTGAGCGGTCACTTTGGCCGGTGAAGGCGACACCAGCCGTCGATCACGGCGGGCGAGGAGCCGAGGTGCAGGGCCAGGGTGCGCGGAGTCCAGCGAGCGCTGAGCACAGCAACGAGGCCGAGCCGGGGCCAGGTGCGGCTAGATGTCGGTGCCGAGAGGGCCGTGGTCGGCGCGCAGGGCTTCGGCCACCGCGGCGGCGAAGAAGGCGAGCATCTCCTCCTTGGTGAACTCGCGGCCAGTGTCGCCGGCGGCGTCACTCACCGGGCTCAGGGGGTGCCCCGCTCGAGCATCTCCGGTTCGAAGTAGACGCGGTGGTCCGCGCACACCGCCGGCGCGTCGGCCACGATCAGGAGCCCGTAGCCGGAGTCGGCGCGGCGGCCGGTAACCAGCCGAGGCGGATCGGCCCGGTAGCGGTGCACCCACTCGGGCACACCCACGCCGTCACGGGCCGTGAGGGCATGGACGACGGTGGCGATGCACGCGAGGTCAAACGGATCACTGTCCGCAGGGGGCGGACCGTCCAGCATCGCCACCCGATAGTCGAGCCAGTAGTTCCAGTCCTTCACAAACTGGATCAGCGTGCGCGTCCGGTCGCTGGACGCTCGGCCGGCCATCAACGCCGGCAGTTGCGTCACGGTCGCCTGATAGCCGGCGAAGCGCGACAGGTCCACCGGCTCGACAACCGTCCTCGGGCCCCGAGGTGGCAAAGACACGTTCGCGAGATCCAGACCCACACCCCGATCCTACCGACCGCCAAGACCCCCGACCGCCCGGCGGGGGGCAGATGCGCCGCCGCCGGAGCGGCGCCGGCTTCGGGCAGATCGCGGGAGTGGAACGCGGCGGCTGGGAGACTGGTGAGCAATGGCCATTTCGCCGAACCCACAAGCCCCTTACCAGGGCTTTCGCGGCGAAGGATTGGCCGATTCGGGGATTACTCACAACGCTCCTGGTGTTGTCTGCTCGGAAGATATCGAGCTGTGTCAGCCTTGCGCCGTGAAGGTTCCGATGTAGGCGGCCCATTGGTCCATGGCGGGGCGGCGGCGGTCGAGTAGGTCGCTGTGCTGGTAGGCGCCTTCGACTGAGGCCCAACGCCACCTCCCTGAGATTGAATGGCTTGGACCCCATCCGAGGGCGACTAGGGGTGCGTCGGAGGGCTCCCGTGGGGCACTGTGTCGGGTCCACTGTGATCGTTACGGTCCCGTAACCGGCGCGTAACCGGCGACCAACGGGTCGGAGAGTTAGGCCAGGCAGGTGATGCCGAGGCCTCGGCCGGGGGCTTGGGGCCGCGCCGACGGCGCGGTGGTGAGAGCGTCGAGACAGTGCACCCGCCAAGCCGCAGCAGCGTCAGCGAACCGAGCAGGAAGTGTGCCCGCGGCGGCATGCTCGGCGCAGTCGGCGGCCGCCTCGGTTGCGGCGTCGGCGGTCGCGGTGGCGATGCGGGCGACCCGTTGGAGGACGTCGCCTACAGGTAGCTGTAGCCGGTGGGCGTGAGTCTCCCAGTGGTCGCGGCCGATCAGGGCCAGGGTCGGCTCGTCGCCGACATGCATCGCGAGGTAGATGTCCTCGCCCCCGGTCGTGTAGGGCAGCATGGTGGCGATGTCGTAGAGGGGCGCGAGACGAACCTGGTTCTCGGCGAGCAGCAGAGAGGTGTTCTTGCCGTGGCCGTCGATGAGGCCCAGCGCCCACGCCAACGCGAGGCGATCGACGACGGCCCACACGTCCTCGTGCGGCGCGTCGGCGCTGCGCAGCAGGTCGGCAATGTCCACCGTCGAGACGCCCTGGAGGGCCTCGGCGCGGGTGTCCGGGGGCCGGCCAAGGGCTTGGGCGGCGTCCTCTTGGTGGACGCGGACCGGGCCAGCGAGCCCCGGGGCCCGGTCGTAGCGCTCCACCACGACAACGGGGATGTCGTCAAAGACGGCGAGCGCGCTCACGGCGGCGTTCAGGCCGAGCCGCCGAGCGGTGGCCAGGCAGAGGTGCTCGTTGACGGGCTGCTCGGCGGCGGCCTCGCTGGGCGGCGGCTTGAGGATGTGGGTGGAGGGTGCCGCGCCGGTGGGGGACTGCCAGCCTGCGGCGGTGAGCGCCAAGGCGATCTTCGGCTGGCCGCCAGCGAGGCTGTAGCACGGTGCCGATCCCGAGCCTGAGGACCGCTGGCCACCGGCGTCGGCGATGGCGTCTCGCAGCGCGGCAGCGATTTCGCCGTCGCCGACGGGCGCGACATGTCGGGGACGCTGCAGCATCGTCTCCAGCGCCGCTGGCGTGCAGAACTGCACCGCTCCGGCACAGTCCCAACCGATAGGTGTGCCGAGGATTCGTTCAGGCGTGGCGGCGCCCACCAGGTCGACCCTTCTCCCCCAGCGCTGCAGCGTGTCACCGTCGTCAGGCAGGAGCCCTCGTACCCACGCCCGGATACGGTCATCGGGGTACGGCTCGGGCCGCGGCGGCAGCGACAGCGACAGCGGCGTCGACGAAGAGCGGTCGCCGACGTACGCGAACCGCATGCCGTCCCCGTCGGGGGTGATCTCACCTGCCACTTCGCCCTCGAGGACGACCAAGAGCCGTTCCATGCCTGCACGCTAGCGGCACCCCGCCCCCGGGCCTCGTTAGTCGTTCTCCACCCGATCCTGCTCAGGAGACGCTCCAGATTTACGACACCGCCTCGGCGGCGCGGGAGGCCTGGTGCGCCAGACACGGCCGCTGCCCGCAATGCGCCGGCCGCGTGGCCACCGACGCCAACACCCGCGAACCCACGAGAGGACCGGGCGTCGACGCGCCGTACATCGCCGGTGTCGGGCGGGAGTACTGCTGTAGGGGACCCCTCGCCGCCGATGCCGGTCAGCTCGACAACTACCAGAACGTCCCCTACGGCACGGCCGCGTGGCAACGCAGCTCCCGGCGGCCCAACCAGGTCGAGAACACCAACTCCCGCCTTCGGGACAAGGGAGCCCTCGAGCCCGGGGCGTGCCGTGCCCTCGGGGTTATCGCCCGCACCATCTGCGCACTGGCGGCCGCGGTCACCTACAACCTCGCCCTGGCCCCCACCGAGTCGCCGGACAGCGTCCCGGTGCCTGTCGAGAACCCGCGGATGGCGGGCCGTGGCCACGCCCCCGGCGCGAACTCCGGGCCCTTCCCTAGCCGGGCGCCGCCCTAACCACCAGGCGCCACCCCCATAGACAGCCGGCGGAACAACCCCGCCGGCCTCGGCGCGCCCGCGGACCGGCGGCACCGACGCACGCCGTGCTGATCGACGCCTGCACGGGCCAGAACCAGCCCTGAGCGGCGCTCAAAGTGTCCATCGCTACGCCGAACCGGCGCGCTGCGGCCCAAGTGGCCAACATGACGAGACCCAACCCGCCAACAGGCCGTTGTGGAGCTGGGGGGAATCGAACCCCCGTCCGTCGAGCGGTTGCCGGCTCCGGTACGACCATTCCCGATCACAGCGTTGCGGATTGCGTGCCGTCGGGTCGGCTGCCCTTGCGGGCTCCGCCGGATCTTTCTCCGGTGTCAGCGGTCTTTCTCGCCGTCAGCGGTCTTTCCCAGCTGTCCTCCTCTGCTTCTGTTGCCAGGCTGCAGCGGACAGGCCCCGCGTGCCCCCGT
>JAPONU010000272.1 GCA_026713745.1 bacterium | reverse complement strand
TGGTGGGGCGCAACGACGCGAACCAGGTCGGCGCGCTGGCCGGGCTGAACACCGTCTACGGCCGCGGCGGCGAGGACCGTACCGACAGCGGTGCCGACCTGCGGCCATCACGGCTGGGATAGACCGTTGCGCGATCATCGGCACCGGGCGCGATGACGTTCTGCGGGGCACGCCGGGTGATGATGTGATCTGCGGCCTCGGCGGCCACGGCGGCGACGACAGTCTGTGGGGCGGAGCGGGCGACGACACGTTGTGGGGCAACTCGCTGGACGACGTTCTCTGGGGCGGCCCCGGGCTCGATCGGCTGACCGGCGGCGACGGTGACGACTGGTTGCTCGGCGGCGCCGGCGATGACACTCTGGTCGGCGACGCGGGCGGGAACTTTCTGCCGGGCGTTGATCGTCTGTGGGGCGGCAGCGGGAACGACAGCCTCGACGGCGGCGCGGGCGGCGATTATCTCGACGGCGGCGACGACACCGACGCCTGCACCCTTAGCGGGGTCACCGCGCGATGCGAGGCGTAGCGGACCGCCCCGTCCGGCGCGCGCCTGCGCCGGTGGTGGCGCTGGGGTTGGTGGTGGTGCTGGTTGTTGCCGCGTTGGGGTGTGGCACGGGTGGCGAGCGGGCCGAGCCGTCGGACGCGCCTTTCGCTGCGGTGTCGGTCGGTTCGGCGCATTCGTGCGGGTTGCGCACCGATGGCACGGTGGCGTGTTGGGGCCTCGACGATGAGGGCCAAGCGAGCGCGCCGGGCGGGCGGTTCGCCGCGGTGTCGGCCGGTGTGGGGTTGTCGTGCGGGTTGGGTATCGACGGGTCTGTGGCGTGTTGGGGGCGCAGCGGTTCGGGGCGGGCGGCCGCTCCGGAGGGGGAGTTCGGTGCTGTGTCGGTGGGTGAGTTCTATGCGTGCGGGTTGCGTACCGGCGGGACGATCACGTGTTGGGGGTCCAATCGTGTCGGGCAGGCGGTGGCGCCGGGCGGTTCGTTCTCCGCGGTGTCGGCAGGCAGGTGGCATGGGTGCGGGTTGCGCATCGACGCCACGGTGGCGTGTTGGGGGTGGAACGAGCACGGTCAGGCGGACGCGCCGGGGGGTGCGTTCGTGGCGGTGTCGGCGGGGTATAGCCATTCGTGTGGGCTGCGCGACGGTGGCGGTGTTGTGTGTTGGGGGGGAGACCACTTCGGTCAGGCCGCCGCGCCGGTGGATCGGTTCGTTGCGGTGTCCGCCGGTGAGAGCCAGTCGTGCGGGTTGCGTGAAGGGGGAGCGATCATTTGTTGGGGGCTGAGCATCTCCACGGGGGGCTCCCGGCGGACCGCTCCGCCGGGGGGCGAGTTCGGTTCGGTGTCGGTGGGTGGGCGCCACGCGTGCGGGCTGCGCGTCGACGGGGTCGTGGTGTGCTGGGGGTGGGAAGACTCCCCGCAGGCCGACCCGCCCGGCGGCGAGTTCAGCGTCGTGCAGGCGAGGTGGGATCACGCTTGCGGGCAGCGCTCCGGCGGTGGTGTGGTGTGTTGGGGCCGCAGCGAGTACGAGTACCTGCGCGGCGTCCCGCGGGTTCTGCCGTCCGAGCCGGTCGATGTCGGCGTGGATCATGAGTGTCGGTTGACCCCTGTTGGTTTTGTCGTGTGCAGTCGGGCTTGGTTGGACTATGGCCAGTCGGACGCGCCCGAGGGAGTGTTCACGTCGGTGTCTGTCGGCGTGCAGCACACGTGTGGGCTGCGTGTGGACGGCCGTGCGGTTTGTTGGGGGCGCAACGAGGACGGGCGGGCGGACGCGCCCGGTGGTTCGTTCGCGGCGGTGTCCGCGGGTGGGGATCATTCGTGCGGTCTGCGTGCCGACGGCGGTGTGGTTTGTTGGGGTAGCGACGAGGACGGTCAGGCGGACGCGCCCGGTGGGGGTTTCGTCTCGGTGTCGGTGGGTGTGGGGTTCTCGTGTGGGCTGCGCGTCGACGCCACGATCGCCTGCTGGGGCGGCGACGACGAGTTCGTCGAGGCACCGGACGGGGTTCGGTGGGTCTGATACGCATGGGGAGTAGTGGAGGATCCGAGGCGTTCGTGGGTGCGCCGGCGGGGGGGTCGGGCGCCGGCCGGATGGGGCCCGCCTCTGGGGCGCGTGGGCGTCGGAGGGTGCGTGTCGGCAGGCAGGCCCGGCGACCGCAGGCTGGGGTCCTGGTGGGGGTGGTTGTGTTGGCGTCGCTGAGCGCGGCGTGCGATTCGAGTGGTGTCGGTGGTGGTGTGCCGGTGGTGGTGTCGGAGGGGGAGTTGTCGGAGGCCGTTCGTGCCGCCGATGGGGTGTCGGTGTTGTTGTCGTCGTCGGGTTTCGCGCGTTCCTGCGGTCTGCTCGCGGATGGGGCTGTGCGGTGTTGGGGGCAGGACGAGGGCGGCGAGTGGGCGCTGCATCCGGCTGGGGCGTTCACGGCGATCAGTCTCGGGCGCCGACACGTGTGCGGTCTGCGCCTCGACAGCGCTGCGTGGTGCTGGTTGTATAACTCCTACGGAGAGTCCGATGCGCCCGAGGGGGCGTTCGCGGCGGTCACCGCAGGAGGTGTGCATTCGTGCGGTTTGCGTCCCGACGGCGCCGCGGTTTGCTGGGGGGACGGCCCGGAGTTGGCCGTGAAGCCCGTCGTGGCCGACGTGGCGCATCCCGGCGGGGTGTTCACGGCGGTCAGCGCGGGCTACGCGCACGCCTGCGGGCTGCGTCCCGACGGAAGCGTGGATTGTTGGGGCAAGAACTGGTTCGGTCAAACCGACGCGCCGCCGGGGCGTTTCGTGGCCGTCGACGCCGGGACGAGTCATTCCTGTGGGCTGCGCTTCGACGGGTCCATCGTCTGCTGGGGTCAGGACTCGCTGGAAGCCGCCGGCCGGATGTCGGGGCGGTACCGGTACGGGGGCAGCGCCTCGGAAGTCCCCGCCACCGGTGGCGAGTCGCCTGAACTGGCGGTTCGCGAGGAGGCACTGTGGGACACAGTCCTCGACAGGTCCGCCACCTGGGAGCCGCCGGCGGGTCCCTACGCGGCGGTCAGCGCCGGCTACGGGTTCACCTGCGGCCTGCGCCTCGACGGCACTGTCGCGTGTTGGGGATACCTGGACGACGACAGCGAACCTCGAATCCCGCTGCTCGTGATCGAAGATGTACTCGGGACCGAAATCATGGGCGAGTACAGGAGAGTAAGAACCGAACTCGACGCAACCGCCCCAGAAGATGGCACTTTCGCCGACAGCCTCGCCCACGGGGCGGCGGAACTGCAGAACGAGAAAATACGGGCGATCCTCGAACTGCCCCGACCGCCAGCGGGACGGTTCCTGGCCGTCGACGCCGGAGCGCTGCGAGCCTGCGGCCTGCGGCCCGACGGAACAATCGAGTGCTGGGGCTTCAACTACCTCGGAGCGGCCAGCCCACCTCCGGGCCCCTTCGCCACCGCACCCATCCCGACGAGCGCCACGACGGGATGACCGCACGCCATCGAACCGATGATCACGTTCTCCTCCTCGTCCCGCCGATCCCCGTGAGCACCAGGTGACGGTCACCGTGGCGGCGGGCTGCACGATCACCGGCGTCGCAGGAGCCACCGCCATCGGGGGCACCGACGGCGATGACGTGATCTGCGTGGCGGATCCCGACGATTGGGACGCGTTCCACGTCATCGACGCGAAGGACGGAGATGACGTGATCTGCGGCCTCGGCGGCCATGACGTGTTGAGCGGCCTCGGCGGCAACGATGTCCTCGTTGGCGGCGCCGGGAATGACGGCCTCTACGGCGGGGATCCTGCGGGCGATGGCGCCGACGACGGTGAGAACGTGCTGTTCGGCGGCGCCGGTGATGACACGTTGGTCGGCGGTGGTGGCGGGGACGTTCTGTGGGGCGGCGCCGGCGTGGACTCGATGTGGGGCGGCGCCGGCGTGGACACCCTCATCGGCGGCCTCGGTGATGACACGCTGAACGGTGACGAGGGTGATGATGTGCTGTGGGGCGGTCCCGGTGATGATGTGTTGTGGGGGTTCTTCGGCAACGATGTCCTGTTCGGCGGCCCGGGTGATGACGAACTCACCGGCAACAGCGGCGCCGATGTCCTGTGGGGCGGTCCCGGTGATGACGTCCTGTCGGGTCACGGTGGTGACGACACTCTGTGGGTCGGAGCGGGCGACGACACGTTGTGGGGCAACTCGCAGGACGACGTTCTCTGGGGAGGTGTGGTGAACGAACGACTCACCGGCGGCGACGGTGACGACGAACTGCACGGCGGCGCCGGCGATGACACTCTGGTGGGCGACGCGGGCGGGGACTTTCTGCCCGGCGTTGATCGTCTGTGGGGCGGCAGCGGCGACGACGGCCTCGACGGCGGCGCGGGCGGTGATTATCTCGACGGCGGCGGCGACACCGACAGGTGCACCCTTGGCGGGGTCACGGCGCGATGCGAGGCGTAGCGAACCGCCCCATGGGGTGGTCGGCGGGGATGTTCGCGCGGGCGGCGAGGGTTGTGTTGGCCGTCGTGTTGGTGGCCGCTGCGGGCGGGTGTGGCACGCCCGGCGAGGCGGGCGACGG
>JAPONU010000271.1 GCA_026713745.1 bacterium | reverse complement strand
TCGAGGACTTCACCATCGAACGCGAGGGCGGGTTGTTGATGCTCGCCAACGCGTCGCCCACCATGATCGGCCCCGGGGACTTCGGATCGGCGGTGGCCTTCCCGGCGGGCGAGATCCCCGTGCCGAACACCTGAACAGGCCGAGGGTTGGCGCCATGACCGACACACGCCGCACCGCATCGGGGATCCCTGTCCGAGGTTGCTACGGCCCCGACGATGTGAGCGAGTCGGCGCGCCGGGCGCTGGCTGCGGGCCCCGGCCGGGCGCCCTTCCTGCGGGGTGCCTACGAGGGGATGTACCGCACGAGGCCGTGGCGCATCTTCCAGCTCAGCGGCTTCGGCAACCCCGCCGACGAGCGCGAACGCCTGCTCTTCCTGCTCCGCCAGGGCGAGGGCGGCATCATCATGGAGCACGACCGCAACACCGCGGATCACCTCTACGACGTGGACCACCCCGAGGTGATGGCGCGCCGCGAGGACGTCGGGCTGACCGGCGCGGTCATCATCGGCGTGCGCGACTACGAGACCATCCTCGAGGACATCGGTATCGAGGACATCTACACCCATCCGGGTGGAGCCGTCGTGCAGCATGCTCCGTTCGCGCTGGCCTGCTTCTGGACGGTGGCGGGGCGTCGCGGGATCGATCTGCGCCGGCTGGCGGGCACCGGGCAGAGCGACTTCTTCCTGACCTACGTGGGCTGCATCACCAAGCAGCAGATCCCCCCGCGCGCCGGCCTGCGGCTCAATAATGACATCACGGAGTTCTGCCTGGAACACCTCCCGCGCTGGGTACCCGTGTCGATCGCCGGGTACAACGGCGCCGACAGCGGGCTCTCGGCGCCCGACGAACTGGCGACCGTGTTCGCCACAGCGGTGGAGTACCTCGACGCCCTGGTCGAACGCGGCCGCTACGAGCCCGAGGAACTCTCCCACAAGGTCGGCGGGGTGAACTTCCGCGTCGGCATGGACTTCTTCGAGGACATCGCCAAGCTGCGAGCGGCGCGCAAGATGTGGTCCGACCTGCTCGAGCAGCGCTACGGCATCCGCGACCAGAAGGCGCGGCAACTCCGGATCCACGTCGTCACCGCCGGCTCGGCGCTCACCTACCAGCAACCGTTCAACAACATCGCCCGGGGGACGATCATGGCGCTGGCCTCGGTGCTGGGCGGAGTCCAATCACTGGGCGTCGCCTGCTACGACGAGGCGCTGTCGGTTCCCTCCGAGCACGCTCACCAGATGTCGGTGCGGATCCAGCAGATCCTCCAGCACGAGACGGGCATCGACGCCGTGGCGGACCCCCTCGGCGGCTCCTACTACCTGGAGGCGCTGACGTCCGAGTTGGAGTCCCGCGCCTGGGAGTCCTTCACCGAGATCGAAGCGCAGGGAGGCTTCATCGAGGCTCTCGACTCCGGCTGGTTGCACCGGCGTGCGGCGCGGCGCCAGTCCGAGCAGTGGGATGAGGTCGAGAACGACAGCCGCTTGATCGTCGGCGTGAACTGCCACCAGATCGACGACACGCCGTTCGAGATCGACGGGTTCCAGGGCACGACCGACGCCTGGGAACAGGCCATGGGCCGCTTGGCCGACGTGCGCTCCTCCCGCGACAACACCGCCGCCCGGCGCGCGCTGCACGAACTCGAGCAGGCCTGCCGGTCGGATGGGAACATCATGGTCCCGATGATGCAGGCCACCGACGCCGACGTCACGCTCGGCGAGATCGGCAGCGTGTTCCGCGAAGTCTGGGGCGACTGGGAACCGCCGATCCGGCCGTGAGCAGAGTCATCATCGCCAAGACCGGTCTCGACGGTCACTGGCGGGGGACCCTCCTGGTCTCCCGAGCGCTGCGCGACGCGGGCTTCGAAGTGATCATGCTCGGCATGGCCCGCAGCGATGACATCGTGTCGGCCGCGGTCGACGAGGACGCCGACCTGGTCGGCCTCAACGTGGGCGGGCGCGTGGAAGTCGTCGAGCGCATCCTGGACGACCTGGCTGTGGCTGCGCCCGGCGTTGCCGTCTTCGCCGGCGGGGTGGTGCCGCCCTGGGTGCGGCGCCGTCTCGAGGAGCGGGCGGTCGAGGTCTACCCGCCGGGTTCGAAGCTCGAGGACATCGTCGCGGCCGCCCGGCGCCTGACGGGTGGAGAACCGCCGGTGGGTACGGACAACTGAAGGATGGAGCAATGACCGATCTCGCCGTTGGCACCGACGTTCAGAGGCGAATGCTGGGACGAGCGACGATCGGCGACCAGTTGCGGCGCCACGCGCAACACACCCCCGACTCCGAAGCCATCATCTACTACGGGCCGCACGGCTCGCGGTCCGTCATCAGCTACGAAGACTTCAACGAGCGGGTGAACCGTGTGGCCAACGCACTGGCGGGCCTGAAGGTCGCCAGAGGCGACGTCGTCGCTGTGATGTCCCGCAACAGCGTCGACTACATGACCATCTGGTTCGCCACCCTCAAGCTGGGCGCGGTGCTGACCGGCCTCAACTTCACGTTCACGGAGAAGGAGATCAGCTACCAGGTGAACCACGCACGGCCCCGCATCCTGATGGCCGAGGACGTCTTCTGCGGCAGGATCACCGCAGGCAGGGAGGCGGGTTCGCTGGAGAGCGTGGAGCACTTCGTGCACAGCGGCGCCGGCGATCCGGAACCACCGGAGGGTTGGCTGGCCTTCGCGTCGCTGGTGGCGCATCAGGACAGCGGCGAACCCGACAGCGACGTGCACGAGGACGACGTGGCGATGCTCGTCTACACGAGCGGCACGACGGCGTTCCCGAAGGGCGT
>JAPONU010000270.1 GCA_026713745.1 bacterium | reverse complement strand
CAGGAAGAAGATGATCAGGGCTAACGCCAAGGCCGAGCCGTCGCTCATGCTACCCCGTCGCAATACATGCCTCGTTTCGTCGGAGGGGCCGCGGGCGCCCTCCAGCGCCTACGTCTCCTCCCCGCTCGTCTCCGCCGCCGGCATCCGGTAGCCGACGCGGGGTTCGGCGAAGAAGTACCGGGGGTCGGCGGCGGCGGCGCCCAGCTTGCGGCGCAGGTGCTTGAGGTGAGTGCGCAGCACCCGCATGTTCCCCGGCCTTCCCGGACTCCACACCCGCCTCAGCAGCCGCTCGTGGGGCACCACCCGCCCGGCCTCCATCGAGAGCGCCGCCAGCAGGTCGAACTCGGTGGGCGTCAGAGGCGCGGCAAGCCCTGAGACCGTTACCCTGCGCTGGGCGTAGTCGACGGTCAGGTCGCCCAGCACGAAGGGCTCCGCCGGCGACGAGATCTGCGGTTCCCCGAACCGGCGCAGGGCCGCCCGCACCCTGGCCACCAGCTCCGTCGGTGAGAAAGGCGTGACGATGTAGTCGGTGGCCCCCTTCTCCAGCACCCTTGCGACCGTCTCGTGCTTGCCGTGGGCCGATAGGAAGATGACCGGGATCCGGGAGGGCTAGGATGTCCTCCATCAGTTCCACGCCGTCGTGCTCCGGCAGCATCAGGTCCAGCAGGGCCATCAGATGTGGAGCCTGCGCGAGAACGTGGGATCTTGGCTTGCTGGTGTCGGTGTGGCGTTCACGTTATCAGCAGGCCGCGGGCGTCGAAGTTGTGGGGGTTGGTGAATCCGTGGGCTGTGCGGCGTAGGACTTGGAGGAGGTTGTTGATCGTTATCTGGAGGGCTTGGCGGCGTGGTGGTCCTGAAGTGGGGTGGTGCGGTTTCACTCGCACATTCCAGTCGAACTGCAGGTCGCGTGGGCGACGCGACTCGTTGCCCGTCAGATCACTGCTAGAAGGCATGGCCAGTTCCAAAATGTGGCGCGTTCCGAGGGGCCTCCGGTTTCGGCTGGTCAGGACTGGTGGCGAACACCCCACAACGGGCTTTTGGCGAGTTAGGTCTCGTTGAGTTGTCCAGTTATGCGTTCGTGCGGCGGTCCGCCGCCGGCCCGCTCCCGCGCACTGCTGCGGCGATCTGAGAGTCGTAGTCGAGACCGATGCCGCGAGGCGCTGCGGCTGGGTTCGGGAAGGTCGGGGAACTCCCGGGCGGCGGGGCTGTGCAGCGGCGTCTCGGGTTCGACTACCCGAGGGGAGGCGCGGTGCCCCCGTTGCGCAGATGTGGTTCGTCGGGTACCTCTTCCGGGGCGCCGCCCGCGGCGTCGCGGTGAGTCTGGTAGAGGTCATGTTCTGCGATTGCCCGGTACCGCACCTCGCCGTTGGCGAAGCTGAGGTAGCCGCGCCCGGCGTCGAGCACGACGCCCTCATCAAGTAGGCGCCTCCTGTACTTCGAGACATGTACGCCGTCTCGCCCGAGGCGCTGCGCTATGTCCCGCAGTCGAGACGGGCCGGTGTCCGGCGTCATCGCGCACAGGAACCGCTTGTCGTTGTCGGACAGGCGCGCCCATATCGGCATGGTGACATTTCGCGCCACATCCTCTTCCATGCGAGTGACCGCCTCGCCCACGTGAGCAGAAGTCACGGCCCCCGTCGGGCTGCCGCAGAGATCCCAGAGGTGGTAGCCGATTGACTGGATGGCGTAGCCGTAGCCACGCGTGGCCCCGGCAGCTCGCTTGAGTTCCGGGAGCGGGACCGGCGTGTCGTGTGCAGCGAAGGGGACTTCGATGGCGTGCATGGCGTCATGGAGGGAGATGTTGTCGATGCGAAGGCGGTTGCACCGCTGGAAGAACGTGAAGCCGGGGTGCGTCAACAGCGTGTACTCGAGGTGAGGGAGGCCCACACCGAAGAACGCGAGTGGCCGCTGATCGAGTTTCGTCAGGTGCTGGAGCACCGTGGCTATCTCGCTGGCCTCGCTCTCAGAGAGGTTGTGGAACTCGTCCAATGTCAGTAGGACGCCGGCGGATCCTTCGCGTACGACAGCGTCGACCGTGTTCTGCACGAGCTTCTGGAATGACGGCTCGCGTTCGGGTCGATGCTCCCACTGCGCCCCGCCGCCCGCCACCGGGAGCGCTATTCCTGTCAGACGGCCCCGCCGCGGCGGGTCGATGCCGTCGAGGATGTCCCAGCACTGCTCCTCGAAGTGAGGGACCGGCCCAGTTCCCTCCCTGGGGTTGAACAGCGCGGCTGCTTTCACGACATGCCATCCCGCGCTCCGGGCCTCCTCCTCAATTGCGGCGAGTAGGGCGGTCTTGCCCACCCCTCTCGGCCCGAGGAGTAACGAGGTGAACGCGACATGGCGCGGTCCGGATGCAAGAGCGGTCGCTGCGAGGCCGAGGAGGTCGTCGCGGCCCGCGAGGACCGGTGGTGCCTGCCCGAAACCGGGCGTAAACGGGTTCTCTCCCGAATCCATCGCGCCCCCTCACTCAGCGGTACCTGCAGTAGACCGGGCATCGAGCACATTACAGGAACGGTAACTGATCTGCGGCACGATGACCGCGGCACCTACAGTCCGGCACGGACCTCAGCCACGCGTACGCTCCATTGCCCGCCCCACGCACCCATCGAACCAACCACATCCACAACCCGCCACAAGTTGGTTAATTTCCCAGACCAACCTCCGCGCTTACCTCCGCCCTGATGCCGATCAGGCGAATCGGAATGGCGGCGGCGCTAGGCGCTGTGTTCAATCGCTGACTGGAATGCGTGCAACGTCTGTCGGTCGGAGCAGACGAAGCGGATCGTGCTCACCTTGGTGGATGCCGAGCGCACCGCATCCACCGCGAGCGTGGCAGCTGCCTCCAGCGGATAGCCGCGGGCGCCCGTTGCGATTGCCGGGAAGGCCACGGTTTCGGCACCCACTTCGTCTGCGCGTACCAGGGATTCGCGGTAGCACGACTCCAGCAGCACCGGCTCGCCGCGAGTGCCGCCGGTCCACTTCGGCGCCACGGTGTGAATGACCCACCGAGCCGCGAGCCGGAAGCCCGGCGTGACCACGGCCCGCCCGATGTCGCAGGCGCCGAGCGCTCGAGAGTGCCGCAGGAGTTCGGGGCCGGCGGCGCGGTGGATCGCGCCGTTGACGCCGTCTCCGTCCGCCAGGAGCCTGTTGGCTGTATTGACGATGGCGTCGACTTCCTGGCCGGTTATGTCGCCCAGCACTGCGTCGAGCGCGGGTTCGCGCGACACGATCGTCGGCAGCAGCGGAGACATCGGATCGCCGGACACGAGCACGATCAGGTCGGCCAACTCGTCGCGCTCGCTGATCGGGTCGAAGTTCTGCGGGTCGAAGTCTCCCCTCTTGCGGTCGGGATGGCTCTCGATGTGCGCCGAGGTGGCCATGAAGCCCTTCTCCTTGGCCGCGAACGTCACTTCGTAGATGCCGTGACCGGTCCAGCTGCGATGGAGGAACAAGCGGTTGTCCTCCATGAAACCGAGCCACTTGTCGTTCATGTCCATAGGCGCGTACCCCATGGCGATCGCCTGCATGTCTTCTCGCGAGATGAGCATGTTCGGCGGCGGGATCGCCACCGGCTCCCTGATAGGCGAGACATGTCCCCAGCAGTCGTCGTCGTGCCCGTCCTCCTCGGCGCAAGACGACCAATTGCTTCTGCCGAAGACGTCCTCGGGCGGCCCGTCGGGTCCCCACAGCGCCATGCTGAACAGGCTCAACTCCTCGCCGGCCGAGCCTCCGGCGCTACCGGTGATCTCGCCCGTCTCGTCCGATGGGTCGTCACTCATGTGCACTCCAGTTCTAGGAATGGGGTGAGACAGCCTCACCGGTGCCAGTCAGCGCTGCCAAGTCCGTCCCTTGCCGCTCCGCGGCGATCGACAGCGGACAGGGAGTCAGCCGCCGATCCGCTCCCCGCTTGTGGCCTCGGCGACTGCAAGGGTTTCGGCGAGGGCTTGGATTTCTTCGAGGGCGGCTTGGAGGTCTTCGGCGATTTCGGCGGCGAGGACGGCGGGCGCTGGGAGGTCGTCGGTGTCACCGACGCTGTCGCCGCGGAGCCAGAAGATGTCGAGGCTTACCTTGTCGCGGGCCAGGAGTTCGTCGTAGGTGAAGCGCTTGAAGCGTTCGGAGGGCTCGCGGCGGTGAGTCTCGCCGGGGCGGTAGCAGGTCACGAAGTCGTCGAGGTCGGCGCGGCGGAGGGGGTTCTGCTTGCGGGTGAAGTGCTTGTTGGTGCGCAGGTCGTAGACCCACAGCTCGCGGGTCCAGGCCTGCTCGGCGCCGGGTCGGCGGCGGAAGAACAGCACGTTGGCCTTGACGCCCTGGGCGTAGAAGATGCCGGTGGGGAGGCGCAGCAGGGTGTGGACCTCGCAGTCGTGCAGCAGGCGGCGGCGGATGGTCTCGCCGGCTCCGGCCTCGAATAGCACGTTGTCGGGCACCACGACCGCGGCGGCCCCGTCGATGCGCAGTAACCAGCACGTTGATGACACGACTGCCGGTCAAGATCAAGAATGCCGACCGCGCGGACCCCAAGGCGCTCCGGCCGTAGTCCTAGAGGGCGCCAGTCAACGCCAGTCGAGAGGTCCTCCAGCGATGCCGAGATGAACTTGGCCGTCGAGCCAGGTGATGAAGGAGTCTCTCAACTCCTCTGGGAAGTTGCACCGGTAGCTTCGCCCCGGGGAGCAGACGTCGAGGCCCTGCCAGTCGCGAAACACGTCGGGGACCTCGACCGCTCTGTTGCCGTAGTACACGAAAGTCTCGGAGACCAGAACCCTCGGAGCACTGGTGTCGCGCTGAACGTGGCGCATGTTTGGGGAGCCGTCTTCGAGGCTATGGCGACCGTCTTCTTGGATCCACGACTCTCCACTGGGTGAGCGGTGGTAGATATTGTCGCCGTACCTCTGCTTGAGGCTGCCAACTCTGTTCGGTTTCTTGTTCTGGAATCTGGGGTCACTCCAATACTCGTCGTAGGAGAGGACCTCCTCGACGCGCATCGCAAAGACGAGTCTCCCCTGCTGACCCTGCTGCTTCGAACCGACGCCTGCGACCCAGTCTCCGATTCCCGCGCTACCGCGTATACCGGGTTTGCAGGTTGCAAGCGTGCAGACGCCGTAGAAGGGATTCGGCGCGAAGCCGATGTCGTGTCGCACGATGTACGCAAAGAGCCTTGGCACGCCTCTAGCAGCCGATCCGATTGACCGGCTGTGGAAGCCGGGGTTGGCCGTCGGAGTCTTCAAAGGTCCGAGATCCGTTGATCGCCCCCAAGATTCTCTCTGAGTTCCAGCCAACGATGGCGTCGGCGTACTTCTCGAGTGGTTCCGGAACCTCGCAGCCCTCTGAGCCCGGCGCCCACACGCCGACGATGCGCTTGTCGTTCTTGTTGGCGTACTCGATCTCCCAGTCGACCCAGTCGTGGTTCTTGGTGTCCGGCGTGATGAGGACCACCAATGTGCCGGCCCACTTGATGCCCGGAGCCAAGATCTGAGTCTTGATGTAGTCGGGATTCCGGGCTTGGTTCGGGCTGTCGCTCGTGATTGACGCGTCGCGGATCGTTACGCCCCTGCCCTTCAGCAGGTTCTTCAGGCCGGTAACGTGCGCATCGTCCTCGTGGCGGTGGCTGATGAACAGGTTGTGGGTCTCGCTCATGGCGCCTCCTAGGTTCCTCCGCGCGAAGCTTAGAGAGAGGGTGTGACAGTCACGGTGTGGTAGCCGGTGGCCAAGGCCAGCAACGCGCCACCGGGCGGCGACGCCGGTGTACGAGTTCGCAATTCGAGCTTGGGAAGACCGACTCGACCGGGCTGTGGTCCCGGTAGTTCTCCGCCCGGCGTGCTAAGTGGTGCACGCCATGCGTAGACGAGACAGCGATTCGCTCTTGCGCGAGGCACGAGCTGGCCCGCCCCGCGTAGCAGTTGATCTCTGCGGCTTGCTGCAGCGAGGCGGCGCAGCCGCGTTCAGCGCGCCGACGATGTCCAGACGCTCGTTTCGGGGGAACATGCTCAATCTGCGAGGGCGCGTTGCTCCAACGCAGATGCGCCAACCTCACGCGCTCAACAGCCGCGAACCCCGGCTTCTCGCCGCGGTCGAGGCTGGCCGGTGATCCGACTCCCCGATTCCCGGAATTCAGCGGACCGACGTAGTCGACACTTCCCGTCGTCGATCACCGCCGGCACGTCAGCCTTGAGAATCAAGAAGAGCCGCCGAGACCTCCCGTCCGCGCGTTGTCCGGCGTCCTGGACGTGAAAAACCCCTAATCGACGCACAGACTCAACAGGGGAAGCTCAGTACGCTGGTGGAGTGCTGCCGCCCATCCTTGAGGTTTACGTCGTCTGGCACCCCGAGGATCGGGAGGGTGAGCAGATTGCCGCCTGGCTGTTGGAACACTTCCGAGGTGTACCGTACTCGGGTCTCGTCGGTGGGGCAGTCGAGGTGTACGCCCGTTCGATACCGTGGACGCAGGATTCGGATGCACCTCGGCCATTGCCGTGTCAAGTGCCGCTGCCCTACGGGCTTCCTCACGCACGGGTAACAGCGATCGTCCCGATCCTCGGTGTGCGCCTCGCGCGAGCCCTCGCGCAGGACTCGTCGGACTGGCGGGACTATCTGGACAGTCTCCACACAGCCGTAGAGGATGGGGAGGAAACCATTAGGGCCTTCCCTGTTCGACTGCAGAGCACGGTTGACAGCACCTACTACGGCGAGATTGGGAATCTGCAGGCTCTGCACCCGGCCAGTTGTGAAGATCCAGCCGTGCTGTGCCGAGAACTCTCTCAGGCCGTCGCTCAACTCGTCGGGGATCCGTTCGGTGAACGACTGAGGGTCTTCATTAGCCACACGAAGCGCCATGCTGTTGAGGAGCAGCCCGACTACGTAGATGAGCTAGTCGGGCGGGTCCGTAACACGATCGCGCACACGCATCTTCAAGCATTTTTCGATGCTGCTGATCTACAGCCAGGAACAGACTGGGAGGAAGAGCTCCGATCCAACGCAGGGTCAAGTGCCCTGCTCGCCATTCGCACCGATCTGTACGCCAGTCGCGAATGGTGCCAGCGCGAGTTCCTGATCGCAAAGCGGGCCAGCATGCCGATCGTAACGCTCAACGGTTTGTACCGGACTGAGGAGCGTGGATCCTTCCTCATGGATCACGTGCCGGCTGTTGGTTACCGCCAAGCCAATGATGGGTCTAGACAGGCCAGCGTTGAGGAAGCGCTGAACTTGCTCGTAGATGCGGCACTAGCACGAGCACTATGGGGATTTCAGCGAGAAACGCTTGAAGTTCTCGGCGTTAGCTGGACTCCATTGCACGCTCCGGAACCCGTAACGCTGCTCCCATGGTTGCTCGAGAATCGGCAGCGTGCGATTGAAGAAGGTCCTCTATTGATCATGCACCCCGATCCGCCGCTGGGGCCGGAAGAAGCCAAGGCCCTGATTGAACTACTTGAAGTAGCAGGCGTTCAAGACGTGATCGACGTCGTCACGCCGCGCACCTACATGAGTCGCACAACACGGTAGCGCTGATGACTGCGAACGGACTTAACCCGAGCGAGGCGCTGCGAGGAATACGAGTCGGTATCTCGGTCTCCGAAAGCGCTGACCTAAGTCGTCTTGGACTTTCTGCAGCGCATGCCGAGCACACCATTGGCGAGGTCGCTCGTGCCGTACTGCTCGCCGGGGGAACTCTCGTGTACGGAGGAAGGATCAAGCCGTCGGGATTTACCCAGTACCTCATGCACGAGGTCCGTCGATACGGCGTTGACCACGGGGAGGCGCTCACCCTGTGTCTTGCGGCCCCCGAACACAACAAGCTCTCCTACAACGAACTTGACGAAATAGACCGAACGCTCGGCACGAGGGGACGAATCGTCTGCCTTGACGAGGAAGGCTATGAGATCGAGGGGATTCTGAGTGTCAAGCCCGACGATCCACATCCTTGTGCTTCACTTGATGTCGCGCAGGCCTACAGTGCACTGCGTCGCCATATGGCGGCAGTCACCGACGCTCGAGTACTCGTCGGCGGGAATCTCTCAGACTTCGTCGGGGCAATGCCCGGAATCATCGAAGAGGCGATCGTCTCGGTGCAGGCTCAGCAACCCCTATATGTCGCCGCAGGACTTGGGGGCGCCGCTGCACTGGTCGCTAAACGGCTTCATCTCGATGACCTGAGTTGGGCTCCCGACGACTTTCCGGCGCGCCCCGCCGACGACGAGCGCATCGACCATGCTCTAGGGTTGCTTGCGACCGTCGCAGCCTCCAGCGGATGGCGCGCGACGTCCTGCGGACTGGACGCGCACGGCATTCGCCAGCTGGCGGCCTCGCATCGCACAAGCGAGATCGCATCGCTCGTGGTCGGAGGTCTTACCCAAGCGACCTGCTAAGTCTGTCGACAGGATCCCGGACTCAGGTCGGCGCACGCCGCTACCATCTGCCCGACGGGTTCTGCGCTGGAGCTTCATGATGTTAAGGATCTCAGGTCGGCAGCCGGCCGTGACCGAGGGATTCGCCTGCTACTGGGCCTTTGCCGCTGAGCGGCAGCATGTCTACTACCGCCGTCTGGCGGGCGCGAGCGGACCCCTTAGCCATGACTCCATCATCACGGCCCACCGCTTCACCAACGCGTACCGCGCCTCCGACCGCGTGAGCCAGTTTCTCATCAGTGAGGTTCAGTACAACCGGGAGTGGGATTGGCGGCGCTTCGGAAATTAGCGGGGAGTGACGGTGGCGAGGAGCGCCCAGTTGGGTTTGCCGGCGTAGAGCAGCGCCCGGATGCGGTAGTGGGCGAAGCGGCGGAATCCGTAGGCGACGCGTTTGACGCGTTTTATGAGATTGT
>JAPONU010000269.1 GCA_026713745.1 bacterium | reverse complement strand
GGCGAACGGCTCGAAGCCGGAGTTCAGCACCAGCGGAACCGTGGTGTTGCCCTTGGCGGCGATTGCCTGCAGATCTCCGCCGATGCTGGCGAACTGCGCCAGCGTCAGCTTGTCGGCGAAGTCCACCTCGCCGGCCTGCAGGAGCTGCAGGCGACCGCCGGCGTCGGGGATGGCCCGCACGACGATCAGGTCGACGTCGGGCGCGGAGCCCCACCAGTTGGGGTTGGGCACGAGGCGCAACTCCTCACCCGGTGTGATCGACTCGAGCATGTACGAGCCGAAGCCGGCCGAGTTGGTGGCGAGCCAACCGGCGCCCCACGGGTCGTCGTCGGTGGCGTGCGACAGCACCTCGACACTGTCCAGCGGGCCCATCTGCCCGTAGGTGAGGACAGCCAGGGAGTACGGGTTGTTGGTGTCCAGCACCACCAGGTCGAACGTGCGGTCGTCGATCACCCGGATCGGCGCCTCGGTGTCGATGCCGCCGCCCCAACTCAGCAGGAAGCGGCCCACACCGTCGTTGGCGATGATCCGGTCGAAGCTCCAGCGCACGTCCTCGGAGGTGATGGCGTTGCCGTAGGGGCTCACAGCGTCGTCGCGCAGCACGAAGCGATAGCCGTCGGAGATGGGGGTGACCGATTCCGCCACGTAGGGCTCCACATCGGCCGGGCTCGGCCAGGTGGTGGCGCCGGCTGCCGGCTTCACGTACTGCACGAGGGTGCCGGCGAACATCGGGTTGAGCTCGGTGCTGGGCTTGCCCTCGGTGACGGCCGGGTCGGCGTTGGACGGCACCGCGGCCACGGCCATGACGAAGACCTCGGGCCCCTCGACCGGCTCCGGTGGCGGCGGCGGCTCGGGTGGCGGGGGTGGCGGCTGCGCGGCTGCAGCTTCGGCTTCCGCTGCGGCCTGCTCGGCGACCGCCCGCGCCTCCTCGGCCTCGGCTTGGGCGGCGGCGGCCTCGACTTTGGCGGCGGCGGCTTCGGTCTGGGCACTGGCCGCCTCGGCCTGGGCCGACGCGGCGGCCTCCTGCGCCTCCGCCAGTGCAGCCTCCGCGGCTGCCACGGCACCCTGGTTGCCTTCGGCGGTGGCCTGGGCCAGCCCGGCCGCCGCTATCGCCTCCTCGGCGAGCGCCGCTGCCGCCTCGGCGGCCGCGGCAGCAGCGTTGGCGGCGGCGGCCGCCGCCGAGGCCTCGGCCCCGGCTGCGGCGGCCTCCGCCCGTGCCGCGGAGGCCTCGGCGTTCGCGCTCGAGACGTCGGCACTGGCTCCGTCGAGGATCGGGCTGTCATCGTCGCCGGCACACGCCGCCGCCAGGAGCAGCAGCGCGCCGAGCGCCAGCGATGCACGGAAGAGCCGTGAAGAGATCATGGTGAAGCCTCCTAGGGGATTGCCAGATCTTGCGGGTAGAGGAAGCCGGTCGGGTTGGGCCGTGCCCCCTGGAGATCCTCACGGAAGACCCAGGGGATCACCGTCTCCACCAGCGGCACGAACGGGAACTCCGTCGCGATGATTTCCTGCACCTCGGCGATGAATACGTCTCGGTCCGGTCCCGGGAGCTCGGCGAGTATCTGGTTCGACAACTCGTCGACGCGGTCGTTGGTGTACCCGTCGTATCCCAGCCCGTCGGCTGCGAAACCGTTGGATGTGAACAGCAGCGGGATCGTGTAGGCGGGCTCGCTGAGAATCGGGCGCACCGAGTACAGCCACGCCTCCATCTCGCCGCCGCTGACTGCCGAGTTGAAGTCGGCCGGCGAGGCGATGGTGCGGATCGTGGCGTCGAGGCCGACCTCGCTGAGT
>JAPONU010000268.1 GCA_026713745.1 bacterium | reverse complement strand
TCCACCACCTGGCCGTCGCGCAGGTACGTCGGCGGGTCCATCGAGTCGCCCACACCTCCGGGTGTGCCGGTGAAGATCAGGTCGCCGACCTCGAGTGTGACATAACGCGACAGCCACGCCATGAGGTAGCCCACATCGAAGATGAAGTCGCTGGTGCGGGCCCCCTGGCGCAGCTCGCCGTCCACCCGGCAACTGAGCGCCAGATCGTCGGGGTCCGGAACCTCGTCGGGCGTGATCATCGTCGGACCGATCGGCCCGAAGGCGTCGTAGCTCTTGGCGAGGGAGAACTGCTTCACCGGCGGGCGGAACTGCTCGTTGCGGTCGCTGACGTCGTTGCCGCAGGTGAGGCCCGAGATGTGCTGCCAGGGATTGGCCGCGGCGACGCCCTTGCAGCGGCGCCCCACAGCGACCACGAGTTCCACCTCGTAGTCGACCATCGCCAGGTCACCGATCGGCACGTCGTCGTAGGGGCCGCAGATGCAGGTGGGGAACTTGGCCATGACATGCGGTTCGGTGGGGATCGCCTTGCCGGCCTCCTCCGCGTGGCTCCGGTAGTTGAGGGCCATGGCGATGATCTTCCCGGGACGCGGCACGGGCGGTCCCAGGTCGGCTTGGTGCAGTTCGGGCCAGTCCGCCGGGTCCACCGCTGCGGCCAGAGCCTTCAACCGGGCATGGTTGGCCAGGTCCGTGGTCGTCATCGGGTCCGAGCTGAGGGCGCCGCCGGACGCCTCGGCGATGTCGACGACCCGGCCCGCCAGGACCAAGCATGCCCGTCGGGAAACATTGGCGAATCTCATCGAACTCTCCTCGGATCTGGCGTCGTCCTCGGTCGGTGCTCCAAGGGTGCCGGAAGGTCAGGGTAGAGGCGGTGCCGGGAGGTTTCTCGGCGTTGCGATACGCGGTCCCGCGGTGGCGATCCCCTCAAGCCTCCCAGCCGCGGCCGGGCCGGTCGAACCAGATGTGCGCCTGCCCGGTGCCCGCCGCCGACTCGTAGGCGGAGAACATCTCGCCGGGTGCCCGGCAGGCGGCGCCGCCCAGCGCCCCCACCATCATCAGGTAGTGGCCGAAGAACCCCTCAGGTGCGTGCCGCCGGAAGCCGTCCACCCCCGCCAGCACGCCGGCATGGTCGCCGGCTCGCAGCTGCTCGATGAGATGCTCATCGGCTGCCCGCGCCTCGGCGCTGCTGATGTTCTGAAGATCCGCCGACTCGTGCGCGCGGAGCTCACGCAGCGGCCAGAACCGGTGACTGAGGCCCCCGGAGGCCAGCAGCACGACGCGCCGGTCGAGCCTCGCCACCGCCGCCGCCAGGAGCTCGCCCAGCAGCAGGAAGTCCTCGGTCACCGCGGTCTGGCAGATGCTCACCGACACCCAGGCCTCGTCGCCCTGCAGGTACCCCAGCAGGTTGACGGTGGGGTAGTGAATCGGCAGGTGGGGGTCGTCGCAGGCCAGCACCCAGGTGTCGTCGCGCGCCTCGGCCAGCGCTGCCAGGCCGAACGCCAACTCGGGATCGCCGGGGAT
Organism: bacterium; assembly: GCA_026713745.1. GTDB lineage: Bacteria > Actinomycetota > Acidimicrobiia > Acidimicrobiales > CATQHL01 > VXNF01. The sequence goes on along the minus strand of JAPONU010000268.1, from coordinate 1,575 downwards.
GTCGTAGGGCATCTGGCACATGCCCCGCGGCAGCTCGTCGGAGGTGAACAGGCCGCTGCGGCGCTCGTGCGCGGTGCAGATGTGCTCGAAGGTGCTGAACCAGTGCGTGTCGAACACCACGATCACGTCGGGTCGCAACTCGTCGAGGCGCTCGGTTCGCAGGCGCTCGAGTCCGGCGCAGAGGCTGAAGTCCTCGCCGTCGTTGAGCAGCCGGCGGTCCGACAGGGACATCACGATGGGTGGGACGTGCGACACGAGCCCTGCCCCGACGATCTCACCCATGCCTGTCGCCTCGTTCCCTGGGGTCGTCGTGCCGCTGTCACCGGGCACGCTCGAGTAGAATCGTTTGGACCCTAACAGTTTCTCGCGGGGGTTGTCGAGGTCGGATTCAGGATGTGTCCAGGTCAGCAACGGTGCGCAGGAGCGTCCGGAGGTAGGCGGCCAGTTGGGTGGCCTCGATGTCGCCGAGATCCCGCGTCACCAGCGCCTCCTGCTTGTTGAAGGCGGGCATGATCTCGTCGACCACGCGGTGCCCCGATTCGGTGGTGCGCACCAGCATCCGGCGGCCGTCGGTCGGGTGTGGGGCACGTTCGGCGTACCCCTTGCGCTGCAGCGTGTTGAGCACACCGGTGAGGGTCCCTCCGGTGATGCCGGCCTCGGCCGCCAGGTGCCCGGATTCCTGCTCGCCCCAGACCCGCAGCACGAACAGCACCACGAAGGCGCTCCAGGAGAGTTCGTACTGGCGGAGTACGCCGCGCTCCATGTGGTTCCGCACCGCGGTGGCGGCCCGGAAGATGTTCGACACGGCGGCGAGCGCCACGAAGTCCAAGTCGAGGGCGCCGAGCTCGGCGCGGATGCGGCGCTCGGCTTCGACGAGTTCGTCGTCGCCGGCGGCGAAGGCTCGCGGCATGGCCGCAACAATACGCCAGCCCCCCGCACCCGACGGTGTACCGGCCCTCGACTGCGGCCGGAGTCTCGCGCTCGCCCGCATCGGGATCGCCGCCCTCACGCTTGCGCCGTACGCCCCCGCAGATTCGACGCGACCGATGCCGTGTGGTACGACGCCGCGAGCCTCACCGATCACACGAGACACAGGAGGTGTGCCGTGAGCGCCGAGTACCAGCAGATCCGCGTGCTCTGGCCCGATCATCTGAACCTGCCGCGCGGCAAGTACCTGCCCGCCGCGGCAGCCACCGGGGCGCGCCACTGCCTCACCTCCTTCGCGCTGAATTACGACCGCTACATGGGACCCGTGCCGGGGGCGGGCTTCCTGGAGGGAATGCCCGACCTGATCTGCGACTTCAGCCTCGACGACGTGCGTCCCGGGTGGGAGGAGGGCGTCGGCGTCGTCGTCGGTGATGTCAGCTTCGAGGGCGCACCCATTCCGTTCGCGCCCCGGGAGGTCTTGCGCCGCGCCACCGCCGCCTGGGATGACCTGGGCTACACCCCCAAGGTGGGCTACGAGTTCGAGGCCTACCTCATGCAGCCCGGCGACGGTGGCGGCTGGGTCCCGCACCCGGCGCCGGGGTCATTCGTCTACGCCACCGGGTACTTCAGCGACCCGTCGGGTATCTG
>JAPONU010000267.1 GCA_026713745.1 bacterium | reverse complement strand
GGCGGGCATGGGTGGTGCTGGGGGTTGCGTGCGTCAGCGTTTTCCTGGTGGTGATCGACGCCTCCATCGTGAACGTGGGGTTCCCCACCATCGGTGCCGATCTCAACACCACCGACGCCGTGCTCTCGTGGATTCTCACGGCCTACAACGTCACCGTCGCCTCGCTGCTGCTGCTGGCGGGACGGGCCGCCGACAGGCTGGGGCGCAAGCGGGTGTTCCTCATCTCGGTGGCGATCTTCACGCTCGGGTCACTGTTGTGCAGCCTCGCCCCGGATGCAGGCTCGCTCATTGCGTTCCGGGTGGTGCAAGCAGTCGGCGGCTCGGCGATCTTCCCGTCCTCCCTCTCGCTGGTGCTGCCGGAGTTCCCCGTCGAGCGGCGCTCCATGGCCGTGGGCATCTGGTCTGCGGTGGCCGGGTTCGGCGGGGCGGTCGGCCCGTCGGCCGGTGCGCTGCTGATCGAGCTGTTCGGCTGGCGGGGGATCTTCTGGGCGAGCGTCCCCCTCGGCACCGCCGTGGTGATCCTGGGACGTCGCTACCTGACCGAGTCACGGGTGGCCGGCGACAACGGGCGGCTCGACGTCATCGGCGTCCCGGTGAGCGTGCTGGGCGTGGCGCTGGTGCTGCTGGCCGTGGTGCAGGCCGAGCACTGGGGTTACACCAGTGTTCGCACGCTCACGCTGGCCTGCGTCGGACTGGTCCTGCTGCCGGTCCTGGTGTGGCGGTCGCGCCGCCACCCGTCGCCTGTCCTGGACCTGTCGCTGTTCGGCATCCGGTCGTTCCGGGTGGCCACGGTCGCCACGATCTTCTTCGGGTTCGCCTTCCTGGGCGGGTTCTTCTTGAACTCCTTGCTGTTGCAGCGTCTCTGGGACTGGCCGGTCTGGAAGACCGGCCTGGGTCTCAGCCCCAGCCCGCTGATATCGGTCCTGGCCTCGTGGTGGGTGGGTCGCGCCGCCGACCGCCTCGGCCACCGCTGGCTCACCGCGGCGGGCAGCGGTCTGTGCGTCGCCGCCTACTCGTGGCAGTTCTGGCGCGTCGGCGCCGTTGCGGACTACTGGTCGGACTTCCTGCCGGCCATGCTGATGCTGGGCGTCGGTGTGGGGATGGCCATCACCTGCATCACGGCCGCACCCCTGGCGGACCTGGGCAGCGATCAGTTCGCCATGGGAAACGCCACGGCCCGCACTGTGCAACAGCTCTGCTACGCCGTCGGTGTGGCCGCGATGGTGGCGCTTCTGGGCGCCGGCGGCGCCGAGGATCTCACCCGCTACCCGCGTCCGTGGATCTGGCTCATCTGCTCCTACGCCCTGGCGGGGTTGACGATGGCGCTGTTCTACCCCTCCGGCAGCGCCGCCGGGCGAGCGCGAGCAGCTTCACGACCCGCCGGCGAGGTGCGCTCGCCGGCTAGGTGAGCGGGCCGCACTCGTAGTCGACGGGGTTGACCGCCTCGGGGTCCACGCCGAAGCGCTCGATGGCGTCGTCGACCGCCGAGGCGTCGATCTCCCCGGCGGCCGCGAGCCCCGCCAGGACGGCCACGGTGACATGCGCGGCGTCCACCTCGAAGAAGCGACGCAGGGCGCTGCGCGTGTCGCTGCGGCCGTAGCCGTCGGTGCCCAGCACCGAGAAGTGCCGGGGCGCCCAGCGGGACACCTGGTCGGGCACCAGGGTGAGGTAGTCGCTGACGGCGGTGATCGGCCCCTGCGAGCGGGCCAGCTTTGCGGTCACCGCGGGCTCGCGGGGCGCCTCGGTGGGATGCAGGCGGTTCCAGCGCTCGGCGTCGAGGGCCTCGGACCGCAACTTCTTGTAGGAGGTGGCGCTCCACAGTTCGGCACCGGTGTCGTAGTGCTCGGCGAGTGCTGCCTGGGCCTCTCGGGCCGCAGCCTGCGCCGGGCCGGAGAACAGGATCGTGGCGCGGTGGCGCATGCCCGCCGGACCGGGGTCCCAGCGGTACAGGCCGCTCATGATGTCGGCGTCGCTGACGTGGTCCGCGCGAGCGGGCTGGAGGTAGTTCTCGTTGTAGATCGTCAGGTAGTAGAAGACATCGTCGCCGTGCGCCACTCCCGCCGGGGGATACATACGCTCCAACCCGCAGGCGATGATCGTCGCCATCTCGTAGGCGAAAGCCGGGTCGTATGACTGGCACGCCGGGACCGCCGCCGCAAGCAGGTGGCTGTGGCCGTCCTGGTGCTGCAGGCCCTCGCCGGCGAGCGTGGTGCGCCCGGCGGTGGCGCCCAGGAGGAACCCCCGGGCCCGGCTGTCCGCCGCCGACCAGACGAGGTCACCCACCCGCTGGAAGCCGAACATGGAGTAGAAGGTGTACATCGGCACCATCGGCACGCCCAGGTTGGCGTAGCTGGTGCCCGCCGCGATCCACTCCGCCAGTGAGCCCGCCTCGGTGATGCCCTCCTCCAGGATCTGCCCGTCGGTGTCCTCGGAGTACGACAGCAGCAGGTCGTGGTCCACCGGTTCGTAGAGCTGCCCGTGCGGGGCGTAGATCTCGAACTCCCGGAACAGTGAGTCCATCCCGAAGGTGCGAGCCTCGTCGGCGACGATCGGGGCGACCCGCGCGCCGAAGTCCTTGTCGCGCAGCAGCGAGCGCAGCAAGGTGGTGAACGCCACCGTGGTGGACACCTCCCGGTCGCCGGAGCCCTCGTCGAAGGTGGCGAAGATCTTGCGGTCGGGCTGGCGCAGAGGTCGGCGATCCCGCACGATGCGTGACGGGAGCGCCCCGTCGAGCGCCTGGCGACGCCGCCGCATGTACACCATCTCCTCGGTGTCCGGTGGCGGCCGGTAGTACGGCGGGGCGTCGTCGTCGGTGAGGGCGCTCTCGGGGATCTGCTCCCAGAGGCGCAGCCGGTCGCGGAGCTCCAGCAACTGCCGGGTGGTCATCTTCTTGATCTGGTGCGTGGCGTTGCGGCCCTCGAACCCCCTGCCGAGGCTCCAGCCCTTGATGGTCTTGGCGAGGATCACCGTCGGTGAACCGGCGTTGTCGGTGGCGGCCTTGTAGGCGGCGTACAGCTTCCCGTGGTCGTGGCCGCCGCGCGGCAGGTTGGCGAGGTCCGCGTCGCCGTAGTCGTCCACCATGGCGCGCAGGCGGCGGTCGGGCCCGAAGAAGTGCTCGCGGATATACGTGCCCGACTCGGTGGCGTAGCGCTGATACTCGCCGTCCACGGTGGAGTTCATCTTGTTCAACAGCAAGCCGCTGGTGTCCCGCTTCAGCAACTCGTCCCAGCGGGACCCCCAGATGACCTTGATGACGTTCCAGCCGGCGCCGCGGAACAGGCCCTCGAGTTCCTGGATGATCTTGCCGTTCCCCCGGACGGGTCCGTCGAGGCGCTGCAGATTGCAGTTGACCACCCAGATGAGGTTGTCGAGTTCCGAGCGCCCGGCCAGGGAGATGGCGCCCAGCGTCTCGGGTTCGTCCATCTCGCCGTCGCCCACGAAGCACCAGATGCGCGACCCGGCGGTGTCGTCGATGTGGCGGTGGTGCAGGTAGCGGTTGAAGCGGGCGTGATAGATGGAGTTGATGGCGCCGAGCCCCATCGACACCGTGGGGTACTCCCAGAAGTCGGGCATCAGCCGGGGGTGCGGGTAGCTGGATACCCCCCGCCCGCCGATCTCCATGCGGAAGTTGTCGAGGCGCTCGGTGCCGAGGCGCCCCTCGAGGAAGGCCCGGGCGTAGATGCCCGGGGCGGCGTGGCCCTGGAAGTACACGTGGTCGCCGGGCTGGTCGGCGTCCTTGCCCCGGAAGAACCAGTTGAAGCCCACGTCGTACAGCGACGCCGAGGAGGCGAACGTGGACAGGTGCCCGCCGATGCCGTCGGCCGCCTTGTTGGCCCTAATCACCATGACCGCTGCGTTCCAGCGGATGTAGCGCCGGATCAGCTTCTCGAGGTGCTCGTCGCCGGGGAAGAAGGGCTGGCTGTCGGCGGGGATCGTGTTGACGTACGGGGTTGTGACCGTGGCGGGGATCCCCACGTCGAGTTGCTGGGCCCGCTCCAGCATCCGGGCGACGACCAGCCGGGCACGCTCCTTGCCGCGTTCGTGGACCAGGGCGTCGAAGGAGTCGATCCACTCGCCGGTCTCGGTGGGATCGGTATCGGGGAGTTGGTGCGAGAAGTGGCCGCGCATCGGTGTTCAGTCTCGCACGATCCGGCCGATTCCGGCCAAGTCGGGATGGCGTCTCGGAGACTGTTGCGCAATGCCGCGAACCGACGCCCCGCGTCATTCCGCCCGGGTGGCCCGTGACTTGGATGTCCATTCGGGCTCGAGGGTTGCCTCCCGTGCCGAAGGCGTGAGGACACGGAGGCGACCACTGGTGCGTCCACCCGGGTCAGCCGCGGAGTTTGCCGGGGAATCAGACTGGTCGGCCGGTTCCATCGGTCGGTGCACGGTTCCGGTCATGAAGGCTGTGCATGCACGAAGGCCGGGCGGTAGGATGATTGATATGACCCTGCCGCGGGCCAAGATCACCATCACCATCGACCAGGAGTTGCTCGCCCGCGTCAGGTTGGCGGTGGAGGCCGGGCACGCTCGGAGCGTCTCGGCCTATCTCGAGCATGCCGTCGCCGGCCAACTCGCCGCCGAGGACGACTTCGAAGCCATGCTCGCCGAGAGTCTCGCTGCGACCGGCGGACCGTTGAGCGACGAGGAACGGGCAGCGGCCAGACGCATCCTCAGCGGCGAAGCGGCGTGAGCGGTGCCGTTCTCGACACCGGCGCCCTGATCGCCATCGAGCGAGGCGACCGCCATGTCGTCGGCCTTGTTGCTGAAGCGAGGCAAATGAGAATGACTCTGACGGTTCCGGCGGGATGCGTCGCCCAGGTATGGCGGGATCCTCGGCGGCAGGCCCGGCTGGCGACCTTCTTGCGGAGGTCGAACGTGGACATCGTGGCCCTCGATGCCGACGACGCCCGGCGCGTCGGGCTGATGCTTTCCGCCTCCGGCACGACCGACGTCGTGGACGCCCACGTCGCGGTGTGCGCGCTGCGCCGCGGCGCGCCGGTCCTCACCAGCGATCCCGAGGACATCGAGACCCTCGCACCAACGATTTGCGTCCACCGCATCTAGCCGCCGCGAGCCAACCGGCGTCGCCGGCCACAGGCCGTTCGCCGGGCCGGCGGAGGTCGGCCACGCTGTTGCCGCTCGGTTTGCAACGGACGCGGACCCCACTGCGTCCGGTCGGCGCCGGCTGCAGCCGGCGGCATGCGAGGATGAGCGGCGTGACGGACTCAGCCGGCCATCCACCGCGACCCACTGTCGTGTACACCGATGGGGCGTGCCGCGGTAATCCCGGACCGGGAGGATGGGGCTGGGTGGTGCCTGACGGTCCGTGGGCGGCCGGCGCCGCGGCGGACACGACCAACAACCGCATGGAGCTGCAGGCCGTGCTGGAGGCGCTCGCGGCCCTGGAGGGCTGCGACCCCGTGGAGGTGGTCACAGACTCGACGTACATCGTGCATTGCTTCGAGCAGCGCTGGTGGGCGGGATGGCAGCGTCGCAACTGGCGCAACTCCAAGAAGGAACCGGTGAAGAACCGGGACCTCTGGGAGCCGCTGATCGAGCAGGTGCTGGCGCGGGGGGTGGCGTTCCGCTGGGTGAAGGGCCACAGCGCCGACCCCTGGAACGACGCCGCCGACCTCCTCGCCACCGCTGCCGCGGACACCCAGGGCGGCACCCGAGGCGACCGCTACCGCCCGGCGTCCGGCTGAGGAAAGACTTTTCTCTTCGCTTGTCAACCGAACCGGCGACTGAGGCGTCTGTCAGTCAAAGATCGCCGGGATCTTCCGGATGCCGCAACCCGAGTGTTGGAGCAGCAGGGTTGCGGCAGGTGGAAAAGGCGGGTTCGAGCCTTTGGAGCGGGTTCGGGCCCGCCTCGACCTTTTCGGCGCCGGATCGGGCCGAGGTCTGCGACACTGAGATGATGCCCCAGCCCTCATTGCCGGCCACCGGTCGCGGTCCGGCCTTCGGCCCCGAACCGCTGGCGCCGACGTTGTTCCTGGATCGCAGCGCACTCGTCTTCGGAGACAGGACGGCGGTGATCGACGGGGAGCGCTCCTTCACGTACCGCGAGTTGCAGGGGCGCTGCATGCGGTTGGCGGGGGCGCTGACCACCGCGGGGGTGCGTCCCGGCGACAGGGTCTCGACGCTGGTGCCGAACACGCACGTGGCGCTGGAGTCGCACTTCGGTGTGTCCTGGGCGGGCGCCGTGCTTAATGCCCTGAACACGCGCCTGGCGCCCGGCGAGTTGACCTGGATCGTGAACCACGCCGGTTCGCGGGTGCTCATCTGTGATGTCTCCCTGGCCGATGTCGGCGAGGCGATCGCCGCAGCAGCCGATCACCCGGTGCAGTTGATCCGCTGCGGCGGGTCCGCAGACGACTACGAGCAACGGCTCGTTTCCGCCGAACCGCTGCGCCGCGACGTCGACGACGAGTGGGGGATGCTCAGCCTCAACTACACCTCCGGCACCACCGGGCACCCCAAGGGCGTCATGTACTCCCACCGGGGTGCCTACCTGCAGGCGCTGGCGATGGTCGCCCAGGGCGGCTTGGACGCCGCCAGCGTGTTCCTGTGGACCCTGCCGATGTTCCACTGCAACGGCTGGTGCTACCCCTGGGCGGTCACCGCGGCAGGCGGGGTACACGTGGCGCTGCGCCAGGTGAACCCCGAAGCCATCTGGGCCGCGATCGGTCGCCAGGGAATCACCCACCTCAACGCCGCACCCACGGTGCTGACGATGCTTGCCTCCCATCCCGGCGCCACCGCGGCGGCCTCCCCGGTGCACGTCGCTGTGGGAGGCGCTCCGCCGTCGCCCAGCCTGCTGGCCCGCCTCGCCGACCTGAACCTGCACGTCATGCACCTCTACGGCCTGACCGAGAGCTACGGCCCGGCGGTGATCTGCGACTGGCGGCCCGAGTGGGCTGCCCTGGGCCCGGCCGAACAGGCCCGGCGCAAGGCCCGCCAGGGCGTCGCCAACATCGCCTGCGCGCCGCTGCGCGTCGTGGACGCAGACGGCGCCGACGTGCCCGCCGACGGCGCCACCCCCGGCGAGGTGGTGCTTCGGGGCAACGTCGTGATGCTCGGCTACTACCGGGATCCCACCGCGACGGCGGCGGCCACGCTCCAGCGGCCCGACGGCGCCTGGTTCCGCACCGGCGACGTGGGCGTCGTGCACCCCGACGGCTACATGGAGGTCCGCGACAGGGCAAAGGACGTGATTGTCAGCGGCGGGGAGAACATCACCTCCATCGAGGTGGAGCAGGTCCTGGCGCGTCACCCTGGCGTGCTGGAGGCGGCGGTGGTGGGTGCGCCCGACGAGACCTGGGGCGAGGTGCCGGTCGCCTTCGTGGTGCCGCGCCCGGGAGCGTTGCCGACTGAGGAGGAGATCATCGAGTTCGTGCGCGGCGCCATCGCCCGTTTCAAGGCGCCCAAGCGCGTGATCTTCGGCGACCTCCCCAAGACCAGCACCGGCAAGATCCAGAAGTTCGTGCTGCGGGACCGGCTCAGGGGCTAGACGCCCAAGTCCGCTCAGTCGGGCCCAGCCCGGAGCCGGCGATCCACAGCGGGGTCGGCGGCGGCCGGATCCAGAAGGTGTTCGGGGGTGTCGCCGCGCAACCACGCGAGCGCCTGTGCCAGCGCCTGGTGTATGACCCGCTCCGCGCCGGCGGTGGTGCCCGAGGCGACATGGGGGGTGACCAGAACGTCGTCCCGGTGCAGCAGGGGATGATCGGCGGGCAGCGGCTCCGGGTCGGTGACGTCCAGTGCGGCTCCGGCGACGTGGCCGGATGTGAGGGCCGCGAGCAGGGCGTCGTGATCCACGAGGGCGCCGCGGGCGCAGTTGACGATCACCACGCCGGGACGCATCGCCGCCAGCGAGGTGGCGTTCACGAGGTGGCGGGTCGCAGGTGTGGCGGGGGCGTGCAACGACACGATGTCCGCTGAGGACCATATTTCCTCGAGGTCGACCAATCTGCCCACGGGTGCGGCGTCCAGGTGGGGATCGTGTGCCAGCACCTGCATGCCCAGCGCCTCGGCGTAGCCGCCCAGGCGCCTCCCGATCCGACCGCAGCCGATGAGACCGAGGGTGCGGCCGTCGAGTTCGAGACCCCCCACCGCAGCGGGCGTTCCGACGAGGCCGTCACCGTCGCGGAGACGGCGCTCGGCGACCTTGAGCCGCTTGCCGGCGGCCAGCAGCAGCGCGAGGGCATGTTCGGCGGTCGAGGTCGTGGGACCGTCGGGGGTGTTGCAGACGGCGACGCCATGGGCGGCGCAGGCTGCATGGTCCACGGTGTCGGTGCCGATACCACGTCGCACAACGACCTTCAGGTCGGGCAGACGCCGGCAGGCGGCGCCGTCCCAACGCTCCTTGGATCCCACGATCGCGCCGTCCGCGTCCGAAGGGTCGTCAACGATGACCACATCGGCGGGAAGCTCGATTCCCGGCGCCGGCCCGTCGATCCAGACGCGGTGTCTCACATCCTGCCTCCTCATGGCTGCGGGGCGGGGACGAGCCCGCTGACCGTGGCGAGCCCGAGCGAGTCGGTGTAGCACAGGTTCCAGGCGTCGGAGGCACCGGCATCGGGCGACAGCGGGGCCTCCAGGGCGCACAGGCTGAACACCACCCGGGTGCCCGCCGGCGGGTAGCCGGGCCAGTCGAACTCGCCGCCGGACCGCGGCAGCGACCGCACCCCTGGGGGCAACGGCCCGCCGAAGAGGCCGGCGCTGGAGGGTCCGAGGCCGGCGACGGCCCAAAGGACCGGTGGCTCCTGCGGATCGAAGGCGCTGACGAGCAGCACCAACTCGGTCGCTCCCAGCGGAATGTTCCACCACGCCAGCGTGGGCGGTTCGCCCGTCTCGAGCAGTCCCGGAGGCAGTTCAGCGCCCGGCGCGAAGTCGGTGCCCTCGATGAGCATCCCGCCGGGTCCCTGGCTCTGGTTGACCGGCACGAAGCGGGCCTCGGAGGCGGCGAAACCCGGAGGGGCGCGCAATTCCCGCCCGGAGGAGCCGCAACCGGCCGCGACGAGTGCGGTCACAGCCAGGAGGACAAGTGCCCGGCCGGCGCCCCGGCGGCCCCCGGTGTGTCCGAGCCGCCGGCGCGAGCCGCTGCCGGTGGGCTGCGCCCGACGCCGTCGCATGGCGCCAGCGTACGAAGCGCACCTCGCCGGCACGAGGATTCGGGTCGGAAATCCTGCCCGGTCCCTGCACGCTGGGGGAGACTTGATCGCTAATGGGTCCCGGGGAGCGTGGCATGGACCGAACCTTCCCGCTGCTGGCGAGGTTCCGTCCGCGGCGCGCACCCCCGCAGGGGCGAGGTGTGCCCGGTGTGCCCCACTGGGCCGGCGCGCAGAGCCTCGTGGCCCTCGGGCTGCTGGCCGTCGTCAGCGTGGTCGTGGGGATCCTGCTCGGCGCCGGCGCAGACCGCCTGGGGCAACTCGGCGGGCTGCTGCTGATGGTGCCGGCTGCCATCGCGCTCCAGGGCAAGGTCTTCGGGGCGCTGGGGTCGCGCCTGGGCACCGCCATCCACGCCGGCACGTTCCGCTTCAGCCTGCGTCCCGCAACCGTCGTCGGCGAGAACATCCTGGCCGGCCTGGCGCTGAGCATCGTGTCCTCGGCGATGCTGGCGATACTGGCCAAGGCAGCGGCGGAACTCTTCAACATCCCCGTGCCCATGAGCCTGGCGGCCTTCGTGGTCATCAGCACCCTCGGTGGCGTCATCTCGTCACTGTTCGTGCTGGTGGTGGCGCTGGCGATGGCCGCAGGCTCGGTGCGCTTCGGCTGGGATCCCGACAACGTGACGGCCCCGCTGGTGACCGCGGCGGCCGACGTGATCACCCTGCCGGTCCTGCTGCTGGTGGTGCCGCTGGCAGAGTCCGAGGCGGTGGTCGGCGCGGTGGCGATCGCCTGCGGCGCGGCCGCCGTCGTCACCGGCGCGAGCGTCTGGCGCAGCGGCGGGCCGTCGCTGCGCTCCATCCTGCGGGAGTCCTTCGGCGTGCTCGTGATCGCGCTGCTGCTGGACCTCGGCGCAGGGGTCATCGTCGAGCAGCAGGAGGTGTTCCTGAGCCGTCTGCCCAGCTTGCTGGTGCTGTTGCCGGGCTACCTGGCGGTCGGGGGCGCCCTCGGCGGCATCCTCTCCAGCCGGCTGGCCTCCAAGCTGCACCTGGGCCTCATCGAACCCTCCGCGGTGCCCGGCCGCGAGGCCCGGCGCGAGGTGCGCAACACCTTCGTCATGGGGCTTCCCGCTCTCGCCGGCACGGGGGCGCTCGCCTACCTCGCGGCCAGGATCGCGGGCTTGGCCGGTCCCGGGCTGGGGGAGATGATCGGGGTGGCGCTCCTCGGTGGGCTGGTTGCGGTGGCCGCCGCGGCACTCGTGGCGTACTTCGGCACGATCCTCGCCGAGCGCTTCGGCCTGGATCCCGACACCTACGGCATCCCGTTGGTGACCTCTGTGATGGACCTGGTCGGCGCGCTCACGCTGGTGGGGGCGCTGGCGGCGCTGGCGATCCTTTGATGGCTGCGAAGGCCGGGACGTCCGCCTCGATGGGGCCGCGGCGGCGCCGCGATAGTCTCGGGTCGACACCGATGGACGATCGCCCCCGGAATCTGCGTTCCATGCTCGCCGAGGCGAAAGACCTCAGCGAGTTGATGGTTGACCTGGCATACGCCTCGGTCTGCTTCGGTCACCCGGAGTTGGCCACCGAGGTCCGCGCCCTCGAGGAGCAGATGAGCGATCTGGTGCACGACATGCGCGCCGTCTGCGTGAAGGCCGCGCGCCGCCCGCGAGACGCCGGGGGCATGTCGTCGGTGCTGCAGGTGGTGAGTGCGATCGAACGCATCGCCAACGCCGCGGTGGACATCGCCCGGGTGGTCACCCACCAGTTGGGGATCCCCGCGGAGTTGGTGGTCTCCCTCTCGGTCGCCGAGGAGGTCTCGCACCGGGCGCAGGTCGCTGAGGGATCCGCCATGGCCCACCGGCCCGTCGGCGCCCTGGAGTTGCCGGTGGCCACCGGCACGCGCATCATGGCCATCCGCCGGGGCCGGCAGTGGATCACCGGCGTGGCCGGCGACGACGTGCTGATGCCGGGCGACGCCCTGTTCATGCGCGGGTCGCCCGAGGGCATCCCCCGGATCCGCGAGCTCGCCGGAGACGAGGTCTGGGTACCGCCGGAGGCGCCGCCCGAACCGTCCATCAGCGACCTGGACCGGGCCGCTGACCTGCTGGTGGAGATGAAGAACGTCTCCGAGGTGGCGGTGGACCTGGCGTACTCGACGCTGGTGCTGGGAGATCCGGGTCTGGCCGCGCAGGTGCGGCACCTGGAGTCCCGGCTCGATGACATGCACGACCAGCTGGAGCTGTGGGTGCTGCGGGCCGCCGCGGATCGCCCCGATCCGGCGCCGCTGCGAGGCCTCCTGCACATCTCCAACGCGGCGGAAGACCTGGGCGACCAGGCCAGCCAGATGGTTTGGCTCATCGAGAAGGGCGAGGACGTGCACCCCATCCTGGAGATCGCCCTGGGCGACTCCGACGAGGTCGTCGTCGACTACCCGGTGGCCGAGGGCTCACCGGTCGACGGCCGCTCCCTGGGCGAGTTGGGCCTGAACATCGAGCCCGGTTTCACGGTGCTGACCATCCTGCGAGGTCAGCGGTACCTGTACCGGCCGCGGGGACCCACGGTGCTGCAAGCGGGGGACGAAGTGATCGCCTCCGGTCCCGACGAGGGGCGCGGCGCGTTCGCCACCCTGCTGGGTTGGGACCTCGAGCGCGACCCCGAGACAGGCACCGATGAGTTGTCGCCCCGGGCGGCGGTGCTCGGGGCACAGACCTGAGTCAGCCCGCCGGACGATCGTGACGAACCCGCCGCCTCCGGGCGCGCCCGGAGGCGCAGACGACGCTCTGCGGCTGCTGACGGTGCATGCGCATCCCGACGACGAGTCCTCCAAGGGGGCGGCCACGGTCGCCCGCTACGTCGACGAGGGGGTGCGGGCCGTGCTGGTGTGCTGCACCGGCGGTGAGGAGGGTGACATCCTCAACCCCGCGGCCGACCTGCCGGGGGTGCGCGAGCGGCTCGCCGAGGTGCGGCGGGCCGAACTCGACAGGGCGGCAGCGATCATCGGTTACCACGAGGTGGTGTGGCTGGGCTACCGCGACTCGGGCTATCCCGAGGCGCCTGACGTCCATGACGGCCCCACCGGGCCGGTGGAGCTACCAGCGGGTTCGTTCGGGGCGGCGCCGCTGGATGAGGCGACCGAACGCCTCGTGACGATCCTGCGGGCCGAACGCCCCCATGTGGTCGTCATCTATCCCGACGATCAGCAGGGCTACCGCCATCCGGACCACCTGCGCGTGCACGACGTGGGCCAAGCGGCCTTCGAGGCGGCGGGCGACCCCGGGGCCTTCCCCGCCGCGGGTCCTCCCTGGCGCCCGCCCAAGCTGTACTACTCGCTGTGGGCCAAGGCCCGGATCCTGGCCCTCCACGAGGCGTTCGGCGAGCAGGGCATGGAGTCTCCCTACCAGGAGTGGTGGTTCGAGCGGCCCTGGCAGGACGAGCGCATCACCACGCGGATCGAGGTGGCGAAGTGGTACGACCGGCGCTGCGACGCGCTGCTTGCCCACGCCACCCAGGTGGATCCCACCGAGCCGTTCTGGTTCGGGCTGCCCCGGGAGGTCGCCGCTGAGGCCTACCCGTGGGAGGACTACATCCTGGCGCGCTCCGACGTGGCGACCGCGCTGCCCGAGGACGACCTCTTCGCCGGGCTGCGGGATGCGCCGCCGGTCGCCGGCTGAGGGGCGCCGGCGCAATGGGCAACATCGGGAGCGAGGGCTGGCTGCAGGCCGTGCTGGCCGCCGCTGAGGCGCTGCCGGTGGTCCCGGGCTGCAACGTGACCGCCCGGATCGACATCTCCGGGGGCCCCGAAGGCCCCTGCCGGCTGGGGGCGGTCGTGACTGATGGGCGGTTGGTGGGGTTGAGTCCCGGACGTCCCGCCGATCCCGACTGCACCATGTCGTGCAGTGCCGCCGACGCGCACGGGATCCTGAGCGGCCAATTGGACCCTGCTGTGGCCTACATGCAGGGGCGCCTCAAGATCGACGGGGCCTACGAACGCGTTCTGTTCGGGCTGCGTGCGGTGGCGAGCGGCGAGGCGTTCGGAAGGTTCGCCGGCGAGGTGATGGCACTCACCCGCGGGGACTGCCTCTAGCGAACTGTCCGGAAGCGACAAACGAAGCTGTTTTCGTTGTCGGCTCCGACTAGGACCCGGTAGACGGCCCCCGAAATATTGTCTCGTGTGGGTGTGGTCCCGCGATCGTAGCGAGGCCTTGGCGCTTGAGTAGCGACACCCAACTAGCTGACAAGGCTCGGGGAGGATGCTTCATGAAGCGCAAGTTGGTACTTCGAATCGTGGCCACAGCGGCTGTGATCCTCGTGATCGCAGCGGCTTGCGGCGGCGACGACGACAGTGGGGGGACGCCCGCCCCGCCACCGGAGCCCGCGGCCCCGGCCCCGCCGCCCGAGCCGGAGCCTGCGGCACCGGAACCGCCACCTCCGCCGGAGCCTGCGGCACCGGAACCGGAGGATGAGCCCGAGGCTGCGGCCCCCGAGCCGGAGGATGAGCCGGAGGAGGCAGCCGCACCGGCGGCAGGCACTTCGGCGCCCGGTGTCAGTGACACGGAGATCAAGCTCGGCGCGATCAGCGACGACGGTCTGCCGCTTCCCGAGATCGTGACGATCCCGGTCGTGGCGTCGGCCATCGCCATGTTCGATTCGGTCAACGACGAGGGCGGCGTTCACGGGCGCAAGATCAGCGTCACGAACTGCGACGCCGCCGGCGACGTGGCCCGTGCACGCGCCTGCTTCAGGAAGCTGGTGGACGAGGATCAGGTCTTCGGTTTCATCACCAGCATCACCTGGGGCACCGGTGAGCTGCACCAGGACCTGGCCCGTGATGAGGTCCCGTGGTTCGGTTCCTGGGGCTTCTTCACCAGTGAGTGGCGCGACCCCTGGATGTTCCCGACGCACATGGCGACCATCCACGAGGCGACCGCCAACTCCATCTGGGTGCGCGACATCCTGGAGCCGGAGTCCGTGGCCATCATCTACCTGAACATTCCTGAGGATCGCCTCGCCGCCGACGCCATGCGCGCCGTCTACGATCCAGCCGGGATCGATGTCGTGCTCGAGCAGCCGATCGAGATCGAGACGCCGGACCACACGCCGGCGGTCATCGAGATGCAGGCCGCCAACCCGGACCACGTCATCCACTTCGCCTGGGCCGCTCCCATGGCGGGCTGGATGATCGCCGCCGAGCAGCAGGGCTACTGGCCGCCTCTGGGGGTCAGCGGCAACCACTTCGCGGCGGAGGCTCTGGGCGAGTTCGTCGGCGACTGGCCGCTGAAGGGCATGTGGACGATCACCACGTTCAAGGTCTGGAACGACAACACCGAGTACCTCGCCGCACTCGAGAAGTACAACCCCGACCAACTCCTCAAGATCCACCACATCACGCAGTCGGGCTACGCCGGAGCGCGCATCTTCATCGAAGCCGCCAAGCAGGTCGGTCCCGACATCACGCGGGAGAACATGATGGAGGCCTGGGAGTCGCAGCCTTGGGACGCCGGTCCGGGCATGGGCATCACCTTCGCGTGGGGCGATGCGTCCGCGGAGCGGGCCGCCGGAACGCAGACGACCGATGCCCATGACACGCTGCGCTGCGAGTACCAGTTCAAGTACAACCAGGCCGCGGCGTCGACCGACTTCGCCGTTTGGATTCCGGCTCCCGAGCAGTACGAAGCCTGCGCCGAATATGAGTGAGTGACGCCTCACGTCGATCAATCGGAAGATTGAAGGGCAACGGAATGCATCGAGGCACCTTGTCGGACGCAGGTCCGGCAAGGTGCCCCGAGCGGTCACTGGGCGGACGAGTAGGGATCCTCGGTGTTTGACCCGTTCATAGTCAAGGCATCGCTTGTCACGGGTGTGGCCTTGGGCGCGCTCTACGGCATCCTTGCGGTCAGTCTCGTGCTCTCCTTCCGCATGAGCCGGATCGTGGCGTTCGTGCACGGGGGCATCGCGCTCTGCTCGGCGTTCCTCTACTGGTACCTCACGGCCAACCCGGCGCGCACCTCCGGCCACGGCACCAACCTGGCCTACGCCACCAAGGAATGGCCCAAGGCCCCGGCGGTGATCCTCGCCGTCCTGCTGGGCGCCGGCCTGGCTGCCCTGTTCGCCTGGGTGGCGACGGGGCGCATGGCGCGCTGGCCCCGGGTCACCGTGACCACCTTCGCCCTGGGCGGGATGCTGATCTTCACCGGCATCACCCAGGAGATCTGGCCCGGCGCGTTCGAGATCGTGCCGAGCCCCTTCGGCAAGGGCCGTGTGACTCTCTGGGGTGCGAACGTGTCGCACCATCAGATCGCGGTGATCGCGCTGCTCGTCTTCCTTGTGATCGTCCTGCACTTCGTCGTGACGAGAACCAAGACCGGGGTGCAGATGCGCGCCATCTCCGACGACGTGGAAGCGGCCGAGATGGTCGGCGTGCCCGTGCGGAAGATCTCCATGGGCGTGTGGTGCATCTCAGGGGCGCTGGCCGGACTCGGCGGCGTGCTGCTGACCCCCATGACGAGACTCGGGGCCAGCGTCATTCTGTTCGTCCTGATCAGGTCGCTGGCGGGAGCGGTCCTGGGCGGGTTCAAGAGCCTGCCCCTGGCCCTGCTCGGGGCGATGTTGTTCGGGCAGGTCGAGGCGCACACCGCCGGGGGCACGTTCGGCAAGATCAGCTCCGGTTGGCGCGAGGTCATCCTGATGGCCGTGCTCTTCGTGGGCGTCGTGATCGTGGCGCGCCGGAAACAGTCGCAGTTCCGGCTGGCGGAGACGTGAGCTCGTGTCAGTGACTCCCCCCAAGACATCGCTGCGGCTGCCCGGCTCGCTGGCCGGCTTCCAACTCACGCCTCCGGTCGTAGGCGTGCTGGGGCTGGCACTCGTCATGGGCATCGTCCCGCAGTTCGTCAAGGAATACTGGATCTTCCTCTCCTCGGCGGGCTTCCTGACGGCGATCACCGTGATGGGGCTGGCCGTCATCATCGGCTGGGCGGGCCAGGTGACGCTGGCGGGTGCAGCGCTCCTGGGCACGTCGGTCTACATCACGGGTTACCTGCTGCGCGAGGGCCTGGCCGGCTCCGGAGCGTGGCCGTTCATACCGGCCATGATCGGCGGGGTCGTCTGCGCCACCGTGCTGTCGGCGCTGGTGGCCATACCGACGGCCCGGTTCTCCGGGGTCTACGTCATGGTGTTGACCATGGGCCTCCAGGTCACGATGGAGCGCACGCTGTTCACGTATACGTGGATCTCGGGCGGGGCGGGCGCGGACGTGCGCGTCCCCCGGCCGGAGATATTCGGGTTCAAGTTCGACACCGACATGCGGTACTTCTATCTCTGCTTCGTCGTGATGGTCATCGCTGGTCTGCTGATGCACGCTCTGCGTCGGTCCCGGCACGGTCGCGCCATCCATCTGGTGCGAACCGACAGGCAAGCGGCGGCCGCCGTGGGCATCTCCCCCTGGCGGTACCGGGTGATCGCCTTCGCCGTGGGCGGGTTCCTCATCGGGATCGCCGGGGCCTTCACGGCACCCCTCTACGAGTCGCCTCCCGCTCTGACGCAGTACGTCCTGTTCCAGTCGCTGTTCCTCCTGGCGATTCCCGTCGTTGCCGGCACGCAGACGATCGTTGGCCTGGCCAGCGTGGCGGTCGCCTTCCAGATCCTTCCCGCGGCCCTGCAGAGCCATCGACTGTCGGTGTACCTGCTGGGCGGCGCCGGGCTGATCGGCGGAACCCTCCTGGGTCCGCGGGGCATGGCGGGAACGCTGCTCGACATGCTCCAGCAGAAGCGCGACGTGGCGCGGTTGAGCGAGCTGGCGGGCACCGACGAGGACTCGGCGACCCCGACCGGCTCGGGCCACTCCGGGGAGTGAGCATGAACGCCAACCCGGCCGGGAACGGCGGGTCGCCGGAGACCTGGGGAGAGGGTCGGCTCGCCGCTCTCGAGGTCGTGGAGGCGGCACTGCCTCCCCCGGTCACCGAGGGCATGGTTCTGGAGGCGACCGACATCCACGTGTCCTTCGGCGGGGTCCGGGCGCTGCGCGGGGCGTCGCTGCGGATCCCGGCCGGCACCATCGTCGGGTTGATCGGGCCGAACGGATCGGGCAAGTCGACGCTCTTCGACGTCATCAACGGTTTCACCGTTCCGGACTCGGGGCGCGTGCGGGCGTTCGGCGAGGACATCACCGACCTGAATCCGTGGAATCGGGCGCGGCTGGGGATGTGCCGGACGTTCCAGGCCAATCACATCGACCCCAATCTCACCGTCTACGAGAACCTCATCACGGGCGCCTTCCTGAGCATCGGCGGCGGGGTCTTCACGTCGGTCTTCCAGTTCCCTGCGCCGCGCCGCGGCCAGCGGCAGGCCGCCGAGTTGACGCGCGCCGTCGCCAGGCTGATGGATCTCGAGAAAGTCCTCGATGTGCGTGCCGGCGTGCTCTCATTCGGCGGGCAGCGGCGCGCCGAGATCGGCCGGAGCATCATGAGCCGGCCGCGACTCCTCCTGCTGGACGAACCCAGCGCCGGCATGGACTCGCATGAAGCGAGCGACCTGCTGGGTCTCGTGACGCGGCTGCAGTCGGACCTCGGCTTCGCCGTGTGCCTGATCGAGCATTTCGTGCGCATCGTGTTCGACCACTGCGCGATCGTCTATGCCCTCGCCGAAGGCCAGGTGATCGCCGAAGGCACACCCGATGAGGTGAGCAGTTCCCCCGCCGCGCAAGAGCACTACCTGGGCGAGCAGTAGGAGGGCACGATCGATGCTTGAGATCGAGAGCCTGCGGGCAGGCTACGGGCGCCTGCCCGTTCTGTTCGACATCGATCTGACCGTCGATCAGGGTGAGGTGCTGGCAATCGTCGGCCCGAACGGCGCGGGCAAGTCCACCCTGCTGAAGTGCATCATCGGCGTCGTCACCCCGACGGCGGGCAGAGTCGTCTTCGACGGTGTGCGGGTTACCCACGAGCCGCCGCACCTCCGGGTCGAGCGAGGCATGGCGCTGTCGCCCGAGGGTCGCCGGATCTTCGCCAGCCTCAGCGTGCGGGAGAACCTCCTCGCCGGCGCGGCGCGGACCCCGTCGGATGTCGTCGAGGGACAACTGGAGAGGATCTACGCGCTATTCCCCATCTTGGAGGAGCGCACCGGCCAGGAGGCTGGATCCCTCAGCGGCGGCGAGCAGCAGATGCTCGCCATTGGCCGCGCGCTGATCTCCGCACCCAAGATGCTGCTCATCGACGAGCCCTCCATGGGTCTGGCTCCACTTATCGTCGCCGGGCTGTACCGGACGCTCGGAGAGCTGGCTGCGGAGGGAATCGGCATCATCGTGGTCGACGAACGCTCCACGGAAGCCATTTCCGCCGCTGATCGAGTCTGCGTCATCGAGAAAGGCCGGATCGCCTCGCTCACCGCGTCAACGGGTGGATGATGCCTAGCGCCTCGGCGGTCAGTCCGCGGAGGCAGGGCGGACCGGGGCTGCACGGTGAACGATCATGAACACCTCGACGGTCCCAGAGCCAGATGTCACGGTCAGCAACCTGACCAAGCTGTACGGCAATAGGCCGGCCGTCCAGAACGTCTCGTTCGAGATCGGCAAGGGCGTCACGGCGCTCCTGGGTCCGAACGGGGCAGGCAAGTCGACGATCATCCGTTGCATCAGCGGTCTCATCGACTGGAACGAGGGGGACATCGCCGTCGGCGGGGTGAACTGTCGCCTCGACCCGCAACTCGCCCGCTCGAAGATCGGCTACCTCCCTGAACGGGCCGCCTTTCCCAACGACCTCCGCGTGACGGCCTACCTGGAGTACGCAGCGCACATGAAGAAGGTGCCGCGATCCGAGCGGGTCGACGCCGTGGAAGTGGCGCTGGACGATCTGGACCTGAAGCCGGTCGCCAAGCGGCTGGTGGGGAACCTTTCCAAGGGCTACCGGCAGCGGGTGGGCCTGGCGCAGGCGCTGGTCGGCAAGCCGCCGGTGCTCGTCCTCGACGAGCCTCTGGCCGGCATCGACCCGCTGCACATCTGGGACTTCCGCGACGTCCTGACGGCGTACGCCTCCGAGCACACCATCCTGCTCTCCACACACATGATTCCCGAGGCCCGGATCCTCTGCGACCGCGTGCTGGTGGTCTCGGAGGGTCATCTGGTCTACGACGGCTCTCTGATCGGCGCCGAGTTGAGCGGCCGGGTGGCACGGCGCTGGCGGATCGGCGTGCTGGGGCCGACCCTGGACGAACTCCGGCGCCAGGTCGCCGCCGTCGGTGCGTCGATCATCTATCAGGCCGGGAGCGGAACCAGCAACAACCTGGTGATCGATGCCGAGGATCCTCGATCGGTGAGTGACCTCGTCCAGGCCACGATCACCCAGGGGTGGTCCGTGGCACACCTCGAGCCTCTAACCGATCTCATCGGCGCCGCGTTCGAGCGAGCCGGACTCAGCCCCACCAACTCGGCTCCGCAGTGAGATAGCGGCGGTCCCGGCATGACGAGTCTGCGCAACGAGCTGAGAGCACTTCTCATCTCGCCGGTCACCTGGGCGATGGTGACCGGCTACATCGTCTTCTCGGGGATCTTCTTCGTCGTACTCCTCTTCAGCCGCGGCATCGCCGACCTGGAGAGCTACTACTCCAACATCGAGACAACCCTCGTGGTCCTCGCACCGATCGTGGCGATGCGCTCCTTCGCGGAGGAGCGCCGCACCGGCGCACTGGACATCACCCTGTCCTGGCCCACGTCCCGCTGGTGGCTGGTCATCTCGAAGTTCGTCGCGAACACGCTCCTGACCTGGCTGATCGTCAGCATCGTCTGGCTCTATATCTGGCTCTTGAACAGGGAGGTGGATGTCGAGATCGGAAAGAGCGGCGCAGGGTTCATCGGTCTCCTGATGATCCTGCTGATGTTCAACGCCATCGCCCTGGCCATCTCGGCTCGCTCCCGGTCGCCGGCCACAGCCGCATTTGTGGGGTTCGGCGTGCTCATCGCCCTGTGGGTGCTGGATTTCGTGCCCGGCTGGCTGGGCGGACGGTTCGACAGCGTCGTCTCCTACGTGGCGCCGACCAACCACATCGCCAACAGCGGGCGAGGCCTGCTGGATCTCGGCGACGGGCTCTATTTCGTGGCGGGCATGAGCCTCGGGGTGTGCCTGGCCGTGCTGTGGTTGAAGGAGCCGCGACCGCGGTCCTTCGAGGGCGCGATCCGCGGCCGTTTCGCGGGCGTCCTGCTGGGCCTTCTCGTGACCGCCGGCGTCGGGGGAGCCTCGATCGTGGCCAAGGGGCAGGTTGACCTGACCCCCGAGAAGCGGTTCACCCTCACCGATCACTCACGCTTCGTCCTGAGTGCGGTCGACGCGCCGACGGTGATCTACGGATTCGTGGAGCCGGGCTCGGCGCAGCAGGTCGAGATGCGGTCCCTGATCCGGCGCTACCAACTGGAGAACGGCAACATCAGCCTGGAGTTCATCGACCCCGACGCCCAGCCCGCGCTCACCAAGGCGGTGGGGGCCAGGACCTACGGGCAGATGATGGTCGAGATGGACGGGCGGCGGGAGCTCGTGGACGACATCCTGGAGATCGAGGTGACGAGCGCGCTGCAGCGGCTGGCGCAGATCGACGCGCCGGTGGCGTGTTTCACTGTGGGGCACGGCGAGCGTGATGTGAAGGACATCCTCCCGGGCGGTTTCGCGCAGTTCGCCGAGGGGCTTCGGCAACTGGGGTTCGAGGTGGAGTCGTTGGCGCTGGGAGCGGTCGGCGGCGTGGAGCGGCTCGGCGCCTGCACGGTCGTGGTGATCGCCGGTGCAAAGGTGGAATTCCTGCCCAGCGAGATCGAACTGCTCCGGCGCCACGCCGATGGCAACGGACGCCTCGTCGTCTTCGCCGACTCCGCCGGCGGTCCTGCCACGGCGCAACTCAACGATCTACTCCGCCCGTGGGGAGTGGCGGTTCGCCGGGCGACCGTATCGGACCGGAGCTCGCTCAAGGACGACCCGGGAGCGATCGTTGCGTACAGGTACCCCAGCGCCAGCCCGGTGACCGTATCGCTGTCGCGCGACAACATCCCGCTGCTGCTCGTGGCCGCGCAGCCGGTGGAATCCGCGCTCGTCGGCCTGGCGTTCGAGGATCAGGCGTGGATCTCACCGCTCGTGACCTCGAGTTCGTTCAGTTCGCTGGATGACGGGACGCCAGGCCCGTTCGTGCTTGGGCTGATCACGGACTGGAGCAGTGTCGAAGGGGAGCCGGATGATCTCGAGATCGCCCGGACTCGCATCGGGGTCGTCGGCACCGTCGAGGTCGCTGCCAACGGCCACTTCGATCGGCTTGGCAACGGTGAGTTTTCCGCTCGACTCGTCTCGTGGGTCGCCCGGCAGGACGATCTCATCAGCGCCATGCGTCCGGTACGGGGTGTGCCGCGTCTCGTCCTGACCGAGGACGATCGCGGGGAGTACATCCGCAATGCGATCGTGTTCCCGGCGGCGGGGGCCTTCGCCCTGCTGCTGCTCATGCTGCGAAGGTCGCGCAGAGGATGAGTCCGAGGGCCTGGCTGTTGTGTACGGCGACGACCGCGCTGGCGCTCGTCGCAATCGGCTGTTCCGATGTGGACCGCGTGGCGGACTACCGCGAACTCCAGGGGCAACTGTCGGAGGAGTCGCAGACGATCTGGGAGGTACTGCCGCTGAGCGCCGAGGACGTGAGCAGCGTGACGGTTGGGTTCGAGGGCCGCGTTTCCGAGGTGACCAAGGCCGGCCCTGGGCGATGGATCGCCGGCGATGCCAACCCGGTCGTCCCGTCGCTGATGTTCGACGTGGAGAGCGTGCTCTTCCCGCTCCGTTCGTATCGCCGGCTGTCGGTGGACGGCGACGACCCGGCGTTCGGGTTGGCGGACTCGACGCTCGAGGTCACCGTGCGGACGGCGGCCGGGGAGCTCTGGCGGGTCGCCTTCGGAGCTGAGACGTTCAGCGGCGGCGGTCACTACGCCCGGCTCGCCGGCGACCCTCACGTCTATGTGGTCATTCCCAAGGTGATAGACAGCCTGAAGTCGGTCGCAGTGGGCGAGAAGGTGGATCGTGGCATCGACCCGCGGTTCGCCGAGGCTCTCAACGAGTTGCAGCTCGTAACCGTCGAGGAGGAGGACCTCAACCCATGGCTTGCCCAGGTACTGCAGCACGAGGGCCGATGAGCCGGCGCCTGCTTCCGGCCGTGGTGACGGTGGCCGGGTTGGCCCTGCTGGCTGTCTCCTGCGGGGGTGAGGAGGCGACGGGGCCGCCGGAGGTCGCCGCGTCTGTCGAGGGGATGGAGATTCTCGCCACCGAGGTGAACGCGCTGACCGATCGCTACCTGGAGGAGCCGGCGACGAGTGGGCAGACGGGCTCGACGATCCCGCCGCTCGAGCGGTCAGTGGCGTCGCGGTTCGTGCTCAACTACCTCATTCGACTCTCGATGCTGGAGATCGTCGCCGGGGAGTTCGACCTCGAGGTAGAGATAGACCCCGAGCTGGAGCTGGCCCTCGAGTCCGTCTCGCCGGAGGAGTTCGCTCAATCCAATCTGACCGCTGACGACCTGCGCGTGGCGGAGCGAGCCGGGGACATCTCCCGGCGTGTCGCGCTCGCGCTCTTCCCGGAAGTCGCCGTCGCTGAGGACGAGGTGAGGCGGATCTACGAGTTGGAGGCGGCCCGCTACGAGTCCGGGTGGTCGGCGACGGTGCACACCGCGTTCTTCGGTTCGCTCGCCGAGGCCGAGCGCGTTCGGAACGCCACCCAGGATGGCGCGTCGTTCCTCGAGACGGCGCAGGCGGACGGTGCGCTCGAGTCCGGCAGCATGGGTGTCGTCACCTCCACCAGCCCCCTGCATCCCGACATTATCGAGGTGATCGGTTCGCTGGACACCGGAGAGGTCAGCGAGACGCGCCAGGCCTCCATCGGCTGGCTGCTGTTCTTCGTGGAGTCCCGGGAGGAGATCGCCGAGACGCCCTACGACCTGGCGCGGCTCGAGATCCTGGCAGTCCTGTCCGACCAGGAGCGGCAGCGACTCTTCGACGACTGGTTCCAGCAGCGGCTGACGCAGGCTGACGTCGAGGTGGATGAGTTCTACGGGCGCTGGAATCCGCAGTCGGGATCCGTGCGCTCGTCGGGGCAGGGACGCGATGAGAGTGAGAACCGTGAAACCGAAGACGACGGTCCGGACCGGGTGCCTGCCTAGCAGACGCGCCACCCGGCGTGCCGGCCCGAGGGCCGGGTTCGGCCGTCTCGGCGCGTTTGCTGCCGTGGTACTGGTGTCGTCAGTGTTGTTCGCCCCGACGGTGCTGGCGCACCACTTCACCGGCGAGGTGCAGTTGTGGGCGGCGGCGGTGGACTTCCGGGACTCACCGAGCGGCGTCGTGGTGACCGTTGAGCTCATCGAGCGGGAATCCGGCGAGTCGGTGTCCGGTTTCGGCGTCAGGGTTACGGCCACCGGGAACGGCGAGCAGGTGGCGCCCGTCGAGTTGCAGGAATCGGCGTTCGCGGTCTATTCGGGCACGCTCCCGCTGGGTCCGGGAGTGTGGGAGATCCTCGTGAACACGCACCAGGGCACCTCCTCGCTCCCCGCAATCGAGTCGGCGCACCGCAAGACCCTGGAGATCGATGCAGCCGGCCGACTCGTGCCCTCAGCGGGCGGCGGGTCGGGGGCGACGACCGTCCTGGCGATCGTTCTGCCGATCTGCGCAGTGGTCGTCGTTCTTGCCGTCGTCCTGCGCCGCCGGCGGCTGGCTCCGGACGATGGGACGGACGCCGAGCACGACCCGGCCGACGACGATCCGGACGTGCCGGCGACCGGTGACGATCCGGCGAGCGGGTGAGACAGGCGATGACGTCTTTCATCAGGGAGACGAGAATCCGCACATTCGCCGGCCGGAGGGTCCGCGTCCTCGCCGGCGCGGCTCTGCTGATCCTGCTGACCGCCGGCGTCTCCGGCGGCGTGGCCGCCCAGGACGACGATGTGAACCGCGGTATCGGCGGGTACTACGAACCGCGGGGTCCGGTCACGGTCGTCCTGGAAGAGGATCCGGTGGGCTACGACGCCCTGTCTCCGAACTTCGTTCCCTTGATCGCGCGCCTGCTCGACCCCGACACGAACGAACCGGTGGGCCTGGACTACGTCGTTCTCGCCGGCCTGACCGATGTCGGCGGCCGTCGGGGCACCACCATCTACGGGTTCAGCTACCCGTATCTGAACTACCCGGAGACGGCGCCGGTCGGCGAATACAAGGGCACGGTGATCGTTCCGGCTCCCGGCCGGTGGACCGTCGTGGTGAACGTGTTCGACCCCATTGACGAAGCCGAGAGCGAAGTACCCACCTCACTCGGTCACGCCGAGTTGACGATTGACGTGCCCGAAGCAAATACCCTGCTGAGCGCCGCCGAGTTCGGCCAGGTCAGGGAGCTTCCGTCGGCCAATCCGGGCGAAGTCGTCCTCCTGACGGTTCACTCGATCTTCGGCGTGCTGTGGTTCGCCGTGGCGCTGGCCCTGGTGTGCATCAGCTCCCCCAACAGAGCCAAGTGGTTCTCGGTCC
>JAPONU010000266.1 GCA_026713745.1 bacterium | reverse complement strand
GCGACCGGAGCGACGTTCCGTGCCGTCAGCGTCGGCTACCAACATTCGTGCGGCATACTCACCGACGGCGGCATCGAGTGCTGGGGCGACAACTACTTCGGGGAGGCACACCCGCCTGCGGGGACGTTCCTCGACATCGCCAGGGGCGTCGACCACTGGTGCGGCGTGCGCTCCGACAAGACCATCGTCTGCTGAGGACCCCACGTCCGGACACCCGACGACGTTCGCTGGGGTTGAAGCGAAGCGACCGTCTTGGACAAGCAGCTGTCGGTTGCCCGAGAGGCACCGAACGATGGCGGCAGCGGTTTGTTACGCGGTGAGCGTCGGCAGCGGATAGGCGAGCACCTTCTCGTCGGCGGTGATGAGTGTGCACTCCTCGGTCAGCGTCTGCGCGATGAGGAGCCGGTCGAACGGATCGGCATGAAGGTTGGGGAGTGTGCGAAACCCCATGGCGTGAGCCGCGGTCAGGTCGAGCCAGATCGCGCCGAGTTGTGACCTGAGCGTCTCGCAGCTGTGCTCCATGGCCAGCTTGCCGAGCCGCCGCTTGATCTCGATCTCGGCGACCGAGACCGACGACACCAGCAGGTCATTGGCCGGATCCTCCAGCGCGGCGACCGCCTCGGCGGAGAGCCGTTCCGGCGCCTCGTTGGCCCAGAGCAGCACGTGGGTGTCGAGCAGCAGTCGCGCCATCAGAGTGGGCTGTCGAGCGAGTCCAGCACTTCGCGAGGCAACTCGTCGAAGTCGTCGGCGATGCTGATGGTGCCTCGCAGCCGCCCGAGAGAGCGGCGCGCCGGCGGTGGCGCGACGAGCTTGAGTCCCTCCGCGAGCAGTTCATTGATGACGTCGCCGAGCGTCCGGCGCGATTCGAATGCGATCCGCCGGGCCTGCTCGTAGACCTCATCATCGATTGACACAGTAGTGCGCATATGCGCATCATAATATCGCTACGACCGGGCCGGAGTTCGAACCAGCGGGTTCGAAGGCGAGAGTTGCCGCCGCTGCACCCGCGCATGCCCACGGTCCACAGAGCGGAACGTTGCGACGATCGGCCACCGGTCATTCGACAGTGGATCGCTTGCTGCAGTACGAAGATATAGGTCAATTATCTGACCTATACTGGTGCCTGTGGGCGACACGCTTTCCTTCTCCGAGGTCAAGGCGCATCTCTCCGAGTTGGCCGATCGGGTCGAAAACCAGCACGACCGCATCCTGGTGACTCGCAACGGTCGGCCCTCGTTCGTCATCATGAGCCCCGACGATCTCGAGTCACTCGAGGAAACCATCGACATACTCGGCGATGACGAGCTGATGGATTCGCTGCGCAAGTCGCAACTCGAGGCCGCCGAGGGGGAACTGCTGCCGCTGGACGATCTGCGCTGAGCCCTCGGGGTGTACCGCCTCACGACCACACCCGAAGGCGCACGCTCGCTCGACCGGCTCCCTGCAAAGGTGCGTCCCGCCGTTGCCGAGACCCTCGCCGGCCCGCTCGTCGAGAACCCTCAGAGGCTCGGTAAACCGCTCGTCGGCAGGCTCGAAGGCCTCCGAGTCGCCCGCCGCGGCGACTACCGCATCATCTACGGGATCCGCGAGGACGAGCAAGTCGTCGTCATCCACCGGGTCCAGCACCGCCGGGACGTATACCGGCTGCGCTGACCGGAAGGTTCGGCGAGGGGCCGTTATCCATGGCCCGGTGGCTCCGGCCGCGTCTGCGGTCGGATGCTCGGCACGCTCCCAGATATGGAGTTACCGGGTTGGGGCGCGGCAACCGACGCCGTGTCAGTCGTCGACCGACCGGGGGCGAGGTTCGTCGATGAAGCGGGCGGGAACTCTGGTGGCGTTGTCACTGGCGGTTGCCCGGTCGACGACCCGCGACAGATCGCGTGGGGATCCCAGTGGTTGGAGCAGGCACGGCTTCGATTCCCTTCGGTGGCTGTCTCACAGGAGTGCAGAGTAGGCGTCGTAGGTTGCCTGGTTGAAGGCGACGAATCTGACCTCGGTGACGTTGGTGCGCGTGGCGCGAACAGTCTCGACGGCGATGGCGGCTGCCGCTTCGATCGGATAGCCGTAGACCCCCGTCGAGATCCCCGGGAAGGCGACGGTCGCCACGCCGACCTCGTCGGCCCGGGCCAACGACTCCCGGTAGCAGGAGGCCAGCAACTCGGGCTCGCCGAGGCCGCCGCCACCCCAGACCGGCCCGACGGTGTGGATCACCCACCGGGCCGCGAGGTCGAAACCCGGGGTGATCTTGGCCTGCCCCGTCTCGCAGCCTCCCAGCGTGCGGCAGTGCTCCAGGAGCTCGGGCCCGGCGGCCCGATGGATGGCCCCGTCGACGCCCCCGCCACCGAGCAGGGTCGAGTTGGCCGCGTTCACGATGGCGTCCACGGGAAGTTCGGTGATGTCACCCACGACGAGGCTCAGTTCGGGACCCGCCGCCTCGACAACCTGTGGGAAGAACATCTCCCTCGGGATGTTGGGAACCGACAGTTCCCAGCGAAGGTGCGGGCTCTTGTCGGCCGGCTCCGACGCCGAGGGCGGTTCGCGCAGCAGGTGACCGGTGATGATCGTCTCCAGGATCAGCGACTCGTCCTGATCCGAGGAGCGCTTGTACTGGGTCCGGTCACCGGTGACGACCGCCGAACCGATCACGAATCCCCCGTCGGCCGCCGTGAACGTCGCCTCGTAGACACCCAGACCCGTCCAGCTGCGATGCAGGAACAGGCGGTCGCCCTCCATGAAGATGAACCACTTCTCGTCCATGATGTGGGGGACGTAGCCGCGCCGGATCTCGTCCATCACATCGGAGGTCCAGACCCGGGCGGGAGGAGGGATCGGCTCCGGCATCGTGAGCTGGTGGGCTTCCCAGTCGTCCCGACACGCGGTCCGTCGCTCTTCAGTCATGGCTCCAAACCTAGATGCGGCCTACGACACACCTCGCCGAGGGCAGTGCGGCACGTGGAACTGATCGGGCCCCGGTGTTCGGGACGGGCCTCGCGCGGTCGCTCCCCGCGCCGCTGTGAAATCATTACAGCACTATCTGATATCATGCTGTAATGATCAGAACGCAGATCTCGCTCACCGACCACCATGCCGAGCGCCTTCGCGTCCTGGCCCTTACCGGCGGACTCTCGCAGGCGGCGATCATTCGAGAGGCTCTCGACGGCTACCTCCGTGACCACGAGTCGAGGATGCGTCTCGAACAGGCCCGGCGAGCGGTCGGCGCATACCGGTCCGGGCGCAGCTCGACCGCGGATGACCACGATGAGGCGCTCGACGAGGCGTTCGGAACATGAACGGATGGATCTTCGTCGACACCTCCGCTCTCTATGCGCTGCTCGATGCCGACGACGATCACCACGCGGCGGCCGCCCGGGGGTGGGAACGGCTGCTCGACGACATGGAGTCCGGCCGGCGCCGTGGCATCACGCACTACGGCGTGGTGGTCGAGACCAGCGCGCTCGTGCAGAGGCGCCTGGGAATGCAGGCGGTCGGCGAACTGCACGGTTCCGTGCTCGAGGTCCTCGTCGTCGAGGACGTGGACACCGACCTGCACCAGCGGGCCCTGGCCGCGATGCTGGCAGCCGGGCGCCGGAACGTCTCGCTGGTGGATTGGACGTCGTTCGAGTTGATGCGAGCGAGACGCATCACGCACGCGCTGGCGTTCGACGATGACTTCACCGAGCGCGGCTTCCACCCACCGCCGAGCACCTCCTGAGCCCCGCGGACACAGAGCCAGAGGAGTTCAGCGTAGGCGTGACCGTCTCCTGATTGAAGGCAACGAATGTGAACTCACCCACCGCCGTGGTGGGCGGAGGAATGGCCTCTGGACACGTGATCGGATGCGCATCAATATCGCTTCGGCACGCAACCCATTGACGTTCAATGATTTTGCCGACGACAGATCCTGAAGTAACTCGAGAGCACCGCCTATCCCCTGACCTCGTCGCCCTCCGAGAATAAGAACGTGCGCGGGTAGGTGGTTGGGTGGGGTCCGCCAGCGGTCGCGCCGGTCGTTGAGTCTGGCGCGGATCAACAGCGCTCTGGCGTTGCTGACGTTGCGCTCCGGGAAACGCGTCGCGCCGGTCGTTGGGTTTGGCGCGGATCGACGGGGTGATGGCGAGGGCGGGTTGGGCGGGTCGGTGCTGGGGGCGCCGGTCGGTGTTGCGGCGGAGTTGGCCGAAGTTCGACAGCCACGAGTTGGTGCGTTCGACGGGCCGTCGCAGCGCCGATGGGGTGGTGGTTTCGTGCGTGGCGGCACCGTGTGGTC